>CAYMLN010000132.1:0-6565 GCA_964391045.1 uncultured Saprospiraceae bacterium | reverse complement strand
GGAGGTGGTCGCTGACACGCTGCGCATCCTGGAGAAGCGGGAGAACCGTCCCGGCGGCGGTGAAATGCCGGGACAGGATACCGGGACACGGGTGCCTCCGGCATCCACGGGGCATACGGCGGAGGACGACGACCTGCCGTTCTGATCGCGCCCCCGTTTACCAACACACCATATCTTGGATACTGAGCCTCCATCTCTTCTATTGGTCGTCGGCATGGTCCATTGGGGCCTCGTCGGCGGCATCTTCCTCCTGCTTGCACTCCTGGCCTGCTCGGCCCTCATCAGCGGCTCCGAGATGGCGTTCTTTTCCCTGGACGGCAACCAATTAAGGCAACTCGACGAGGATGATCATCCCAAAGCCCGACGCATCCTGGCACTCCGGGAGAAGCCCCGCCGGCTGCTGGCGACCATCCTGATCGCCAATACCCTGGCGAACATCGGGATCGTCATCGTGTCGTATTTCCTGTTGCATACCCTCTTTCCTGCAGGCACCTTCCTTGAATGGGGAACCCACATCAATGCCGTATCGGGTTTCACCTGGTTGACGCCCGGCCAATGGGGCGCGACCCTGCAGTTCCTCATCGCCATCGTGGCCATCACGTTCCTGCTCGTCATGTTCGGCGAGGTACTGCCGAAGATCTACGCGAACCTCGACAACGTGCGGTTTGCGTTGCGCATGAGCGGGCCGCTCCAAACGCTCATGATCCTCTTTGCCCCTGCCAGCAAGGCCCTGGTGCGCATGGGCAATGCGATCGAGAACCGGCTCCGTCCGGAGAACGCGCTCGGCGCCAACAAGGACGATATCGACAAGGCCATTGACCTCGCCGTCGCCCGCGACCCGAACAGCGCGATGGAAGCGGGCATCCTCAAGTCGATCGTCGGGTTCAATGATGTCGCGGTCAAGCAAATCATGCGGTCGCGCATGGATATCCTCGCGCTCGACGTCACGCTGACCCGCGAGGAGATGCTCGCCGCAGTGCGCGATGCCGGCTACAGCCGGTTGCCGGCCTACGCCGAGACACTCGACAACATCCGGGGGATCCTCTATGTCAAGGACCTCATTGCCACCCTGGACGAGCCCGGACCGCCGCCCGAATGGACCACCCTGATCCGGGAAGAGGTCCTGTACGTTCCCGAGGCGCGCAAGATCAACGAACTGCTCAAGGACTTCCAGCGCGAGCACCTCCACATGGCCATCGTGGTCGACGAATATGGCGGGACATCCGGCCTCGTCACGCTCGAGGACGTCATCGAAGAGGTCATCGGCGATATCAAGGATGAGTTTGACGAAGACCAGGAGCTGGAATACCGGCGACTGGGCGAACGAGAGTATATCTTCGAGGGAAAGACCATGCTGATCGACGTCTGCCGGGTCATGGACATCGACAAGACGAGCTTCGACCGGCCCGACGGCGAGGCGGACTCGCTCGCCGGCTTCGTCCTGGAGCTCCATGGCAAGATGCCTGTCGTGGGCCAGCAGATCGACATGCCCCCGTTTTCATTCACCATCTTGTCCGTCTCCGCCCGGCGGATCGAGCGGATCAAAGTGCAACTCCACCAATGAATACACTGCGCATCATAGTCGTCCTTGCGCTGGCCGGCTTCGCGGCCTGCCAGGCCCCCGCCCCGTCGCCCAAACCCCGCGCCTATCCCCGCGTCGAATGGCCGGAGAAGGGATACGCGACGTATGACGACCCGTCCTGTCCATTCACCTTTGCCTTTCCGGCCTACGGTGAAGTGGTCCGCAAGGACGACCCCTGCTGGTTTGACATCGCCATGCCGGCCCTTAATGCGAGCCTGCATTGCAGTTATATCCCCGTGAAGGATCGGGCGCAATTCGACGAACTGGTCCGCGACGCGTTCATCATCGCCTCGAAGATCAACGAGCGGGCCAACTACATGGAGGAGATCCCGTACCATAACAGCCATGGCGCCGGCGGACTGGTCCTGCGGTGGACGGGCCCGGCGGCCTCGCCGTTCCATTTTATCCTCACGGACACGACGACGCACTTCCTTCGGGCATCGCTCTATTTCGATGCGCGTGCCGAGCCCGACAGCCTTGCGCCTGTGGTCGACTTTATCCTGGCCGACATGGACAGCCTGCTGGCCACGTTCGCCTGGCGCAAATAAAAAACGCCTGTCTTTCTTTTAAGACAGGCGCATCAAAACAAAACGAAAAACCAACTATCTCTTTCGACTCATGACCGTCAAGCAGGTCAGAGCCCTTTCTTCATGCGAACCGGGACATTGATATACTGCCCGTTCCGGTATACTTTCAAGTTCAACGTATCGCCGACCTTCGACAGGTCGATCTTTTTCTTCAGGTCGTCGAACGTGACCAACTTTTGGCCATCGATCTCCACCAGGATGTCCCGCGGACGGATGCCGGCATATTGGGCGGCGCTTCCTTCCCCGACGACGTCGACCAGCAAGCCTTCCTTCAGGTCGACGCCCTGCTCTTTGGCAAACCTCTCATCAAGGGTAAACACTTCAACGCCCAAAGAGGTTCGCTCGATATCCCCGCCGGTCTCGATAATGTCGTTTGCGATGCGAATGGCGAGATTCGCCGGGATGGCAAAGGAGTACCCGGCATAGTTACCCGTCTGGGAGGCAATGGCCGTGTTGATGCCGAGCAGGCGGCCCTCGCCGTCGACCAGGGCGCCGCCGCTGTTGCCGGGATTGATGGCCGCGTCGGTCTGGATGAACTGCTCGATGGTCCGCTTGCCCTGGATGATATTGAGGTCGCGGCCCATGGCGCTGATGATGCCGGCAGTCACCGTCGAGGTAAGGTATTCATAGGGGTTGCCGACGGCCAGGACCCATTCGCCCACGCGCGCCTTGTCGGAATCGGCGATCTCCAGGACGGGGAGGTTCTTCTCGTCGATCTTCAGCACCGCGAGATCCGCGCTGGGATCGCGGCCGATGATGTCGGCCTGGTAGGACTTTCCGTTGAATGTCTGGACCGTCACCTCGTCAGCGAAATCCACGACATGGTTATTCGTCAGGATATACCCGTCACGTCCGATGATAACGCCGGAGCCGGCGCCCCGCCGGAGCATGGGCCCGAAACCGAACTGGCCGAAGAAGTCGGCGAACGGGTCATATTGGCGGCGGCGTTGCTGCGCGGCGGCTGCGCTTTCTTCAGCCTCGATCAGCACGACGACTTCGCGGGCTTTCTCGGCCGCGGCCGTGAAGTCAGGGCCGGTGATCGGGGTGTTGGCCGTGGATACGTGTTGAATCTCCCCGGTAACTGCCGGGGAACCGGCCGGCATCAGGCGATTGGCCGCAAAGACGATCATTCCTCCTGCGACGCCGGCGAACACAAAAGACAGCATCGATCTCATACCTTGTTCAATTACGTGGATACGACCTAAAACGGCAGGCAGGTGGGGTTGTTATCCCCCGGAAATTCGTTTAACAATAGCTTAACAGCGCCCGGCAAAGGTCGCGTCCAGGGCCTGTCAACACGCGAACAGCGCGCGGATGAGCAGGCTGGCGAGGAGTGCTGCGGCAAGCCATGCGATTGTTCGGGTGAGGCGTGATCGGCGATCCAGGCGGGATAGCCTGCGGCGAAGGTCATGCCGCTTAACCTGGCGCAGGGCCGCATAGGCCTCCCGGGCCTCGGCGAGCTGGTGACGCAGCGCAGGATCTTGAGCGCAACGCGTCTCGAAGGCCGTGCGGGCGGCCTCCGGCAATTCGCCGCGGAGGTACAACAGGATTTCGTCTTCGGGGGACTCGGTGTGCATGGTGTTCGCTGGCGTGATTTCGTTCAACCGATGGTCCGGCCCGGTCCGCCGGGGTAACGGGTGGTCAACAGGTCCTTCCAGCGCCTGAAGCAGACATGCTTGATCTTTCGCGCCATCGATTCGCTGGACAACTGCATGAGCGCGGCGATCTCCTGCATGCTGTAGCGCTCGATCCACAGCCGCAGCATTTCCTGGCACTTTGGTTCCAGGCAGGCGAAGGTGGCAGCCAGCCGCTCCTCGGCCTCCCGGTCCAGGTAGAGTTCTTCGGGCGAAGGGGCCAGCCCGCCGTAGCCTTCTTCAGGATCCATGACCAGCACGACACGTGATTCCTTGCGATGCCGGTTGAGATAGAGGAATCGGGCGATGCCGATCCAGTAGGCCGGCACGCTCTGGTGGATCCCCGAACCGCAAGCGAACTTCTCGATCATCACGATATAGGCGTCGTGCAGCAGGTCTTCGCCCGCGTCGGCATGCCTGGGCTGACCCGACATGTATCGGCGGATGGATCGCAGGACCTGCCGGCGATACCGGATGTACAACAGGCTGGTGGCCTGATCAGCCTCATGTCCGCCGTTCTTGATCTGCAACATCAACTGCTGGTCAGAAAGCCACCGCAGGAACGGTGCGCGTTTCATGTCGTTTTCAACTTCTGGTGAAGTGGTATGTCAAGTGCCGACTGTTGCCAGGCGGCTTTACAAGTTTACTCTTTTGAGGTGGGAGAAGAAAGGGTTTGAAAATTTTTAGAAAATATTGGTCCCGTAGCGGTAACGTTTTGATGGTTCGTGACACTTAGGAGCGAACGGATATGGTTTTAGGCCGGCAACAGTGTCGGCCACCGATTGGTCTCCCGGCCCTGCGGACAGCCGTGACCCCATCTGCATCGTCTGCCTGCTGCGGCCAAGCCGGATGAAGCCCCTGATCATCCGGCTTTTTTTTGCCTATGCGCCTCGACCCGCTGCACGCCCTGCTCCGATTGATCTATCCCACACTCTGCCCGGCGTGCGGCATCAATGCACCGCTTCCCCGTCACTTGTTCTGCCTGGACTGCGTGGATGAATTGCCGGAGACCGGCTTCCACCGTCACGCCGAGAATCCGTTCACCCGGCATTTCGACGGCCGCGTGCCGATCCGCACAGGGGCGGCCTTCCTCTTCTTTACGCGGGGCGGACACACCCAACGCCTGCTGCACCGGATCAAGTACGCGCACCAGCCGGAGGTCGCCCTGCAGCTCGGACGCTGGTATGGCAGGCAGCTGGTCGTATCGCCCCACTGGACCGGCATCGATGCGATCATTCCCGTCCCATTGAGCCGGCGGCGCCAGCATCAGCGCGGATACAACCAGAGCGAACGCTTCGCCCGGGGCATCGCCGATGTCATCGGATGCCCCTGCATGCCGGATGCGCTGCGCCGCGTATCGTTCAAGCGGAGCCTGACCGGCATGGGTCGGATCGACCGCATCAAGGCCATCCAGTCGGCGTTTGTCCTTGGCGATCCGGCCCCCCTGCAGGGAAAGCACATCCTGCTGGTCGACGATGTCCTGACGACGGGCGCGACGCTGGAGGCCTGCGCGCTGCATGTATTGACAGCTCATCCGGCATCCCTGCGGTTGGCGACGATCGCCATGGGTGAACTTTGACATCGATCCCTTCGATTTGTTTGCATGGAATCGCCCAACTTCGCCATCAAAGCGGTTCCATCATGGCGGATACACACATCTCCTCCGATTTTCACCGGGCCTTTGTCGATGAGACCCTGCGCCGGCTGTATGGTGAATCCTATCCCCGCATCCTGGCCTGCCTGCATCGCCTCGACGACGCGGGCATCTGGTGGCGTCCCAACCCGTCGTCCAACAGCATCGGCAACCTGGTGCTCCACTTGTGCGGCAATGTCCGGCAATGGATCCACGCCGGCCTCGGAGGCGGTGCGGACACCCGCCGGCGCCAGGCCGAGTTCGACGAACGCGGCCCCGTACCGAAGGACGACCTTATCCGCCTGCTGACGGAGACCATGGACCTCGTTCGTCCGGACATCGAGGGTGTCGATCCCGAATCCCTCCTTCGGGTCAGGCGTGTCCAGACGTTTGACGAAACGGGCCTGTCTATCCTGTACCACGTGACCGAGCATTTTTCCTACCACACCGGCCAGATCGCGTGGATCACGAAGATGCTGACCGACACCCAGCTCGGCTTTTATGACGATGTGATCCTGGAATAATCCCGCGGGGCCGGCATGTATGCTATTTTTGCGTCATGTGTCGGGGGCCTTGGTTCGGATTGGTCATGTGGTGCCTCGCGGTGTGCGGTCTTTCCGCGCAGCCCGCGGTGGTGATCGAGAAGTTGCCGGCCGCGGTCAATTCGCCGGACCACGACGATTCCTCCCCGGTCGTCAGCCACGATGGTCGCACGTTGTTCCTCACCCGGACCGGCTTTCCGGAATTTGACCGGACGCTTGTCGACGAAGCCGGGCAACTCGCCGGCCCGGAAGATGAGGACGCGTTCCGCACCCGTCTCGCCGATATCTACGGCCAGTTGGCGGGAAGGCCGGTGCCTGATCCGTATCGGTCGTCGTTCAACCAGGATATCTGGTTTTGTACGCTGGACGGCGAGCGCGTCTCAGCCCCGCGGCATCCGGGCTATCCGCTCAACAGCGCGTTGCCCAACAGCCTGCTCGGTTGCGCGCCCCGGCCCGACGAGTATATCGTGCTCAACCAGTTTTACGAAGACGGCAGCATGCTGCACGGTTTTTCGCGTGTAGAGATCCGCGGTGGTCTCGCCAGCTCGTTGCCCTCGCCTGTTCACATTTACGGGTTCGGGGTCATG
>CAYMLN010000131.1:0-6570 GCA_964391045.1 uncultured Saprospiraceae bacterium | reverse complement strand
GGGAGAAAGGCGCGGTCACGTCGCTCGACGACCGGAAGCAATTCGCGACGCAGGCCTTCGGCGTGTCGTCGCATTACGACACGGAGATCCGCCGGTGGTTTACCGGCCATGATCCCGATGCAGGGCTGCATGTCAACATCACGCAGGCGACGCCGCTTCGATACGGGGAGAACCCGCACCAGCAGGGTACGTTCTACGGCAACCTCGACGCCAATTTCCACAAGCTGGCCGGCAAGGAGTTGTCGTACAACAACCTCGTCGACATCGACGCCGCGATCGCGGTGATGGGCGAGTTCCGCCATGACGGCCCGACGTTCGCCATCCTCAAGCATACGAACACCTGCGGCCTTGCGACGCGCGGCACACTGCTCGACGCCTGGCACGGCGCCCTCGCGGGCGACCCGGTGTCGGCCTTCGGCGGGGTGCTCATCGCCAACCGCGAGATCGACCTCGCAACGGCGCAGGAGATCGATAAGTTGTTCTATGAGGTGCTCATCGCGCCTTCCTTCGCGAAGGATGCGCAGGCCTTGCTCGCCGGGAAGAAGAACCGCATCCTCCTCGAGCTCCACACGTGGCCGGCCCAGCGCAAGATGGTGAAGTCGATCCTCGACGGCTATCTCGTGCAGGACATCGACAATGTGACGGAGGCCGTGGCCGACCTCAAGCCGGTCACGCATCGCCAGCCCACACCGGCGGAAGTGGACGACCTCCTCTTCGCCAACCGCATCGTCAAGCATCTCAAGTCGAACGGTATCGCGCTGGTGAAGGACGCACAGCTCATCGGCATGGGCTCGGGCCAGACGTCGCGCGTGGACGCGCTGCGGCAGGCGATCCTGAAAGCGTCCGTCTTCGGCTTCGACGTGCGGGGATCGGTGATGGCGTCGGAGGCGTTCTTCCCGTTCCCGGACTGCGTGGAGATCGGGCACGAGTCGGGGATCACAGCAGTGATCCAGCCCGGCGGCTCGGTCAAGGACCAGGACAGCATCGACGCGTGCGACCGCTTCGGCATGGCGATGGTCATGACGGGGAACCGGCATTTTAAGCATTGATCGTTTTTTTTACCACAGATACCACAGATTACTTCACAGATGGCCACAGATTACAATCCGTGTGAATCTGTGTGACAATCCGTGGTATCTGTGGTGAAAAAAGGAATACTCATGTATATCACCATCGACGCCGGCAACACCCGCACCAAGGCCACGGTCTTCGACCCGGCCGGCGCGATCGTGCACAGTGACGTCTTCCCCGGGGACGACCTCGCTCCCATCCTGTCCCTCGCCCGCGACTTCCCCGACGCGCATTTCATCGTCTCCGCGACCGGCCACAAGTCCTGGTCGCTGACGGACATCCCGGTCACCGGCGTCAAACTCGAGCTCGGCCCGGATACGCCACTCCCCATACGCATCGTTTATGCTACGCCGGAGACGCTCGGCCGCGACCGGATCGCCTCGGCCGTGGGCGCGTGGGCCATGCTCCCGGGCAAGCACTGCCTGGTCGTCGACGCGGGGACGTGCATCACGATGGATGTCATCCTGGCCTCAGGGGTGTTCCTGGGGGGCAACATCGCCCCGGGCCTGCGGATGCGCCTGGAAGCGATGCACGAGAAGACGGCCCGCCTGCCGCTCGTGGAGCCAGCCTGGCCGGCCCTGCCGGTCGGGGACTCGACCCGGCATGCGCTGCAGAACGGCGCCTGCCTCGGTGCACTGCGGGAGATCGAGGCGACATGGCGGTCGGCTCGCGACGCATACGGGGACGTAGGGCTGGCGCTGACGGGCGGAGATGCGGCCTTTTTGGCCGAACGTATTAAATATGAGATATTTGCAGCCCCCGCGCTGGTCGCGCTGGGCTTGTACCAAATCTTACGGTTTCATGCGGATGCAGTCGCTTAGGTTCCTTTTGCTGTCGGCCCTCCTGGCCGCGACCGTCCGCGCCGGGGCGCAAGTCCCGAAAGACAACTCCCCCTTCAGCCAGTTCGGACTCGGCGACTTCATCCCGTCCGACCTCCCCAGCAGCCGCGGCATGGGCGGCCTGCAGAACGTCTACCACGACTTCTTCGAGGCCAACCTCGACAACCCCGCATCGCTCGGCTTCCTGCAATACACGGCCCTCCAGGTCGACGCCTTCGTCAAGGTCTCCAATTACAAGCGCTTCGACGGGAAGGCCGGCATCTGGAACGGCAACCTCGACCACCTCAGTCTCAATATCCCAATTATCAACCCGCTCAACGAGGCGCTGGAGCGCCGGGAGACGGGCTTCGCCTGGGGCACGAGTTTCTCGATCCGACCTGTCGCCCAGGTCGGCTACGACGTCATGATCTCCGACTCGATCCCCGAGTTCGGGCTCGTCAACCGCAACTTCGTCGGCGCGGGCACGCTCTACCAGGCCGCGTGGTCCAACGGCATCAAGTACAAGGATCTCTCCGTCGGCGTATCACTCGGCTATCTCAACGGCCGGCAGGCATTCCGGGAAAACATCACCTTTCCTGACCTCGCGAATCCGTATTCGGACAACTTCGCCCGGCAGATCGGATACCGCGGCTTCCTCTACAAGATCGGCGCGATGTACGATCATCCGCTCGACCGCAAGGCCGCACAGGCGAAAGGCGAAGGCGCCAAACCCGAGAAATTCATCGCCGCCGGCTTCACATGGAACGGCAGCACGACCTATGAGACGCAGACGGACATCGCCCAGATCCTGCGCAACGGCTTCACGGGCGACCTCGATACGGTTCAGTTCGCACGGGACCGCATCCAGAACGGCACGATGCCGTCGACGTTTGGTTTCGGCCTGATGTATCGTTATGCCGGTAAATTCCGCGTCGGCGTCGACTACCAGTCCGCCGCATGGAGCGAATACACCAACCCCGAGCGCTACACACCGATGGACAACCTGACACGCATCGCCTTCGGCGGCGCGTACATCCCGGACGCATCGGCCCTCACGTCCTACTTCAAGCGCGTGGAATACCGCGCCGGCTTCTACACCCTCAAGGACCCGCGCATCATCGAAGGCGAGCAGGTCAACGAGTGGGCCATCACGACGGGCATGCTCATGCCCCTTATCCTCCAGCGCAACATCGCGTGGATGCAGGTCGGCCTCGAGGTCGGGCATCGGACTGGTGGGCCGAATTTGTCGGACACGTTCGTGCGCGGCAAGGTGGGCTTTGTGTTGAATGACAATAGCTGGTTTATCCGGGGGAAATACAATTAATCGTGCGTTGCGGGTCTGTGGTTGCACCTCAGCCTAATAGGGGGTTCTATTACTGACAAGTGACCATCACATTTCGCACAGAGACGCAGATTGGAACGAAGTACGCAGAACTGGTTTCTGGATTTTTGCGACCTCCGCTCAACGCTAGTCACAATTCAAATAGGGGCAGTACATCCAGGGCATACGTGAACCGCGAAGCTCTGTGTCTCTGCGAGAACCGCCAATCCCTTTACACCCCTCATTCCATTCCGGAAGGCAGGACGTCAAAGACCACTTCCGCTACCTCCCCCGCCTCGTCCTGCAACACCAGCACATGCCGCCCCGGCGCGGGATCCAGCTCGAGCTGGTGCAGCTCGCGCGTCTTGCCGATGTACTTCCGGTCGAGGTGCCAGTATACCGCCGCCGTGTCGGACCGATGCACGGCGGTGAAGACCGCACGCGAGCGCTTGCGGTCCCATTCCGTAGGCACATAGATCTTCGAACCCGGGCGCGGGTAGAGGATGGCCAGCGCGGGACCGCCGGCGTTCGGCGCGCCGCAATCCGGATGCCACGGGGGCACGAGGCGATACGCGGGATGATTGCGCTTGTAAAAGTTCTCGGCGATGGGCGGGACGACGAAGTAGGTCGATTGAATCGCACCGGGAGGTTGACATTCGGGTGAATAGCGGTACGCGCCGGCCGCGTCGGTCATGCAGGTGTAATGGAACCGACAGGCTTGCGAAGCGATATCGGTCTTCGCAGACCAGGTGGTATCGACTTGTGTACAACTTTCCCCCGCGGGCCAGCCGCTTTCGGCGCAAGTCAGGACCTGCATCATGGCATCATACGGCGGGGAGAACCATTCGCTGTCATCGTCCAGCATACGGAAGACATCGAAGAGCAGCGGCGCCGCGGCATGCAGGCCGATGACGCCGGGACGGCCCTCGCCGTCGGCATTGCCGACCCATACGCCTACTGTATAGCCCGGTGTGATACCCACGGCCCACGCATCGCGATAGCCGAAGCTCGTGCCCGTCTTCCACGCGATCTTGCGCGAGGTGGCGAAGGATTCCCACTTGCCTTCCTGGTCCGGCCGACGGAGCGTGGTCATAGCCTCGAGCGTGAGCCACGCGGAGCCGGCATGGAAGACGGGCGGGGCCACTTGCAGGGCCGCATCATCCTGGGTCTTTGGCGTAGCATCCCACAAACGCGGACCGTGTATATCGCCCGGATCATACCGGTGATCATTCACATAAGCACGATCCACGACGCGCGCCATCGAGGCATAGGCGCCGCAGATGTCCCACAATGTCACTTCAGCGCCGCCGAGCATGAGCGTGAGGCCGTAATGATCGGGGCCGTAATGGAGCGTGCGGATGCCCGCAGCCTTGAGCTTTTCCATGAACGGCAGGATGCCGTATTGTTGCAGCAGGCGAACGGACGGCACGTTGAGGCTCATGGCCAGTGCCTCGTCGGCCGGCACCATGCCCAGGAAGGTCTCGGTGAAGTTCTCCGGCTGGTAGCCGTCGATCGAGGTCGGGATGTCTTCCACCAGCCCGTATGGCATGATGAGCCCCGCTTCAAGCGCGGCAGCATGCAGGAAGGGCTTGAGGATGCTGCCCGAGCTGCGCTCCGCGCGCACCATGTCGACGTCGTTGTGATGGTTCTTGCCCGGACTGACGGTATTGCCCACATAGGCGCGCACAATACCCGTCTTCGTTTCTATGACGAGCAACCCCGCGTTGTTCACGCCGTTGAGCGCCATCGCGTCGGCATGTCGTTGCAAAAGATCAGCAAGTCGAACTTGCAGGGCTTCATCGAGTTGGCTGTGCCAGGTTTTTCCGCTGCCGGCCTGGCGAGCGAGCACATGTGGAGCTAGATCAGGCAACGCATGCGGTTGTTGGGGAATCGGCTCCTCGAGGGCGAGGGACAATTCCGCATCGTCGATCACGCCGGTAGCGGCGAGTTTTTGCAGCAGCGTGTTTCGCTTTTGCATCAACGCGTCGCGGTTGCGCCCGGGATGGATCAGGCCTGGCGCGTTGGGCAGCACGGCGAGCGTCGCGGCTTCCGCCCAGGAGAGCTGGTCGGGCGTCTTGTGGAAATAGCGCCAGCTCGCGGCATTAAGGCCAACGACGTTGCCGCCGAAAGGCGCATGTGCGGCGTACAACCGAAGGATGTCCTTTTTCGAATACCGTACTTCAGCGCGCAACGCCCAAATCATTTCGGCCATCTTCTGCCCCACGCTCCGCCTGCCTTTGTTGCGCGCAAGACGCATCGTCTGCATGGTCAGCGTACTGCCGCCACTGACGACACCGCCATGCGCAAGGTTATCGCGCACAGCCCGCGCCAGTGCGAGGACGTCGACACCACAATGGCGATGAAAGCGCTTGTCTTCAAATGCGATGATGGCCTTCTCGAAGGTTTCCGGCACTTCAAGATCTTCAGCGGGAAATCGCCATTGTCCGTCGGACGCCACACGCGCACCAAGCAATTCGCCATGACGATCGAGCAGCACCGTACTATACGGCACGCGAAACAGCGGATTCGGCAGGCAGAACCACCACGCCAATACCGGCAAGGCAACACCCGCCCAGATCAACCACCGTTCGCGCCTGCGTGTCACTGCACTTCCTTCGACTTGTCAGCTACGGGCATTACCTCGACCCACCGGCCCGGCGTGCGCGCGGCGACGGTGTTGACATACATGGCTTCGGCCGACACGTCGGGCAACCAATACCGGCCCGCATAGGTCGCGGTCATCAGGAGGTTGTAGGTCCATGTGCCGCGATCCATGCCGAAGAAGGCATTGAGCCGGTCGTCGCGGATATCGAGATACCGCACGTAGCTGTTCTTGAACCGATCCGCAAAGGCCTCCATCCGCTGGTTGGCCAGCTCCCATCCGGCCGGGAAGAGATAGCTCACGGCGAGTTCGTCGAGGCTGCTTGCAAACGTCCCGGGATTCGTTACGACAAGTTGCACGACGAAGTCGCGGCCCTGCGGCAGTTTGTCCGGACTGATCGGCTTGCCCTGCAGGTCGAGGTAGTTGACCTTGAGGCCGAGGTTCTGGCTGGTCGCCACTTTGCTTCCCTCGAGCGGACGCCCCGTCCCCGTGAGGCGGATAAACAGAGGATCGCTGCTGCTGTTGGTTATGCTCACGCTGCGACTCAAGCCTGTGAGATCCTTCAGCACCATTCCCTTGGACGATGTGAGCGTCTCGGCCTTTCCGCCGATGATCACCTTTGCATTGATGCCCGCACCGGTGAAGCGCGTAGCGAATCGACCCATGGCCATCAGCGCGAAGGCCGTGCTGTGCGTGCCGTACCAGTTGTCCGAGGACAATTCCTGCGCAACCTGGCGGGCGATCGTCATGGCATCGTC
>CAYMLN010000130.1:0-6641 GCA_964391045.1 uncultured Saprospiraceae bacterium | reverse complement strand
GCGAGAAATATGACATCCCCCTGACAGGATCAAGCTAAAAGCTAAAAACGAAAAGCTAAGAGTTGTCTGCATTCTCCACCCAGATCGCTAATGTGAAACAGCATCAACAACCGTAAGTCAGCTATTGGCATAAGCTCGCGCTCCGCGCCTCCGCGAGAAATGTGAAATATCCATGCGAGAAGCAAACGAAAAGCCAAAGCCGAAAAACGAAAAGTTGCCACCGCGCTCACGCGCCGCAATCGTCTCCATCGCGACAGAACAGCCCAAAGCTGCGGGCAACGGCCCACGAATCACCTATCTTCATTGGGAATCCTCATCCACGACCATGATCAGGACTTTCCTTCTTGTCGTCATCCTATTGCTCAGCCTCACAATCCCGACCGTATCGCAGAGCTATGTCCTGGATGGTCTCTCCTATATCAATTGCCAACCCGGCACGCAGGAGTATTCCATCCTGACGGATGTCGAACTCGGGGAAACGGAATGGACCCTCACGCCTTCCGCCGGGGCGACGATCGTCTCCAGTGGACCGTACTCCATCATCATTGATTTCGTTATACCGGGTAACTATACCCTGTCTTGCGTATCCCAACCGGCAGACGGCTCGCAGTTAATGTTGTCGGATGAATTCTTCATCATCGTATTGACCCCGATACAAGCACCTGAAGTCGGAGGGTGCTTCGAATTCGGACAGGATGATGGTTGTTACCGGGTGTGCGCACGCGCGCAGACCGTCATTTTCACGGATGCAGGCGAAGCGACCATCACCGGAGCGACCGACCATGCCGTTACGCCGGATGCCATCCATATCACCTGGGGAAACAGCGGGACAGGCTCCGTGGTCCTGGCTGCCGGCGCTTGCGAAACCGACCTGTGCTTTGAGATCTTGCCGGAGCCTGTCGCCGACTTCAGGACAACGCCCTCCGCCGGTGGAGATACGCTGACGGTATGCCGGGGGGAACAAATCTTCTTCGAGAATACCTCCCTGAACGGATTGGCCTACACGTGGGAATTTGGCGATGGGACGCGGCTCGAAGCCCAGCATGCCCTCCATGCCTTTGGGGAGGAAGGCCACTACGTCGTGACACTCATCGCACACGGCATCTGCGCGTGCAGGCAGGAAAAATCGATCATCGTCAGGGTCGTCGAGAATATCGCACCGCAGCTGGATTGCGTCAGCAGCACCTGTCCGGGCACCCGGGAACGGTATACGGCCCTGACCCAGGGATGCGGCGTGTTTGACTGGACGGTGTCTGGGCATGGCACTGTTGTGGGCGGTGGCGGGACGAACGATGATTTCGTCGAGGTCATCTGGCATTCGGGGCCTTACGGGATCATCGAGCTGCAGGTCGACGACTGTCTCGCAGCATCCTGCCAAACCAAAAGCGTGTTTAAGATCCCGGTCATTACGCCGGATGGGCCCGTCACGGGCGATGCCCGGGTCTGCGCCGGTGACGTCGAGACGTATTCGGCCCCCTATTTCCCGGGCGTTACCTATCGATGGTCGGTATCGGGCTATGGCCAGATCCTGGGCGACAGGACCGGCAACCAGGTCGTTATTCAATGGGACGAGGTTTCCCAGGTGCGCAATGCGTGGGTGACCGTCAGGTATGAGAACTGCGCACGCGGATGCACCGGGGTCGACGCCCTGGGCGTGGCCATTACGCCCTCCTTCCGGCTCAAGGGCGATCTTCAGGTTTGCGAGGGTGCCGTGGCCGGTGTCTCGGCCCATTCGGGTTTTGGCGCGCAGACAACCCCGACGGATGTCGCATGGCGGCTCGAGAATGCCGATGGGGCGGTCGTCTTCCTGTCGCCGGATCCTTCCGATTCACTGATGCATGTGTTCGCACTGCCTCCGGGAATCTATACCTGGGTGGGCACGAATGTCGCAGGAACGACGTGTAACGAAGAGGCGCGACTCGACATCCAGGTCACGCCAACGCCGGATCCGCCCCTGGGCATTCGTGGTCCGACCGTCATCTGTCCGGGACAACCGTATGCCTTTACGGTTGACGCCTCCGGCGCATATGCCACGGCATGGACAATCACCGACGGATCGTCGACTAGCATGGTCGACGGCCAGGTGGTGGAGATCATTTTCGGCCCTGATCCGCCTTATCGGGTCTCGGCCGTTCATCGCGACGTGCAATTCCCGGCCTGTGAATCCACTCCCGTCGCCAGGGATCTCCAGCGTGCCATGCTGGCTGCAATCGATGGCCCGGACGAAGCCTGCCAATATTCTTCGGAACGCTATACCGTCATGGATCTCCCGACGATTGCGATGACCTGGGAAATCATTCCCGGCGATGCCGGCGTCATTCATATTGCCGACGATCATCAGGCTGACATTTTCTGGACCCGGCCGGGAACGGCGACCATTCGCATTTCATATTGCGACCAACAGATTGAAAAAACGATCACGGTCAACAGCGCACCGTCCCTGGCCGTCCAACATCCCCAGGCCATGTGTGAAGGCTCGACCGCGGCTGTGCTGACCGATCAGCCGGAGTTTCAACATCAATGGACGAACGAAAATGACCAGGTCATCGGCATGTCGACGTCAATCATGCTTGGCCCGGGGACATACGGCGTGGCAGTCGTTGACACGAATGGTTGCGCCGTGCGGGATGCCTTTACCATAGAATCGCTGCCGGCGCCATCCATTTTCATCTCGACGCCGGATGACCAGGTGTATTGCACGAGCCTGCCGAACGGGGTGGAGATCATTGCCAATACGGACGGCGGAAACAGCGTGTATACATGGTACCTGAACGGCATGCCGACCGGTACAGGCGGACCGGATTTACCCGTCACCGCATTCGGCACGTATCATGTCAGGGTCGAGAATGAAGATGGATGCCGCGCCGTTTCCGGGGAAATTACCTTCAGCGATTGCTGTGCCTCCGGCACGTGCGGGACCGGCACACCGAGCCTCCCGGGCGGGTGCATACCCCTCACCCACGACCTGATCGCCGGAATCGCTGAAATCGATTGCCGCACACGACAGTTTACCGCGGATCCCTCCGGCATTGAACCTGGCTCGCTCAGGTGGCATGTCCTGTCGGCATCCACCGGCCTGCTGGATGTCGGCACGGGAACCGACTACACCTTCATCTTTCCGGCACCCGGATATTACCAGGTCATCCTGACCGGCCTGTTGACGGGATTCCCCTATACCGGAGAAGTGTGCGCCCATGTTGACCGGCAGGTCGTGCGTATTCCCGCCGTCGCGGATTTCAAGGCATCGGATGGATGTAACGGCACGTCCATCCGGTTCGAGGACCTGTCCACCTTCTTGAGCGATGAATCGATCGCGACCTGGGCCTGGAACTTCGGCGATCCGTCAAGCGGGTCGTCCAATGTGTCCGGGGAACAGCACCCTACTCATGTGTACACCAGTCCCGGCGCCTATAACGTAACCTTAATGATCACGCTTGGGAGCGGCTGCAGCGTCTCCGTCAGCAAGACACTTAACGTCCGGCCCGGGCCTGACCTGGCGCCGGTCGTGGTTCCGCAGGCCTGCGTGGACAATCCCATCCGTTTCACCCTGGTCGATCCCCTGTACGGCATCGTGTGGGATTTCGGGGATTCCTCCAGCGGATCCCTGAATACCGCGCCGTCTGCGAATGCATGGCATACGTATTCGAGTCCGGGCATCTATGCCGTCATGGTCATGGCGGAGGATATTTACGGCTGCGCGGGACAGGCTACACATCAAGTGGAGATTCACCCGAATACGCTGGCTGGAGAAATCGGAGTCGATCCGGGCCTGTCCATCTGCGCCGGTGATTCTGTTCAGCTCACCGCACCTCCTGGCGGTGTGGCGTGGGCCTGGAATAACGGCCAGATGAATGCCGGCATCCACGTCTATGATGCCGGCACCTATGGCCTGCTCATGGAGGACAACCTCGGGTGCCGGTACAGGCCACCCGCCGTGTTCATTTCCGTGCGTCCTGCACCTGTCGTCGTGGTCCGTGCCCGAGAGATCCTGGGCCCGGATTCATTCGGTCCATGGATGAGCGGCCTGGAGATCTGCGCAGGCCAGGAATTCGAGATCCAGGCATTTTCTCCGGGTGATGCAAGCTTTACGTGGAGTGGAGGTCTTATGGGGTCGTCCATCCAGTTCACCAACGAGGGCGGCAACCTGCCGACACCGGGGATCCATGTGATTAGCGTTGTGGCGCTCGATGCCCTTTCCGGTTGTCGATCCGACAGCGCCTCGATCGTCCTGCACATCCGGGAGCTGCCGGAAACACCCGTCATCGCGCTGACAGCCGGATCCGGATGCAGCTTTAACGACAATACGCTGACCATCCTGAATCCGCAACCGGGGATCACGTATTTATGGTCAAACGGAATGACGGGACCATCTGTCGTAATCAACGTTGCGGGCGCCTATCGGGTCAAGGCCACGAATGCCTTTGGATGCACATCCGAAAGCGATGCGATCCGCATCGAACCGTCCGCGCCGGTCGACCAGATTCCCGCCGGATGCCTGACGGCTTGCCATCCACTTGACCTCTGCCTTCCGCCGCTGGAAAACGTCGCATCCTTCAGGATTTACAGGGATGGCATTCTGGTCTACACGGGCAACGAATGGATCGAGGACTTCAGGATCACCCGGGATGGCGCGTACACCTTTGAGGTCACGACGACCAACGGATGTACGGCGACGTCTGATCCCCTTTACGTTAGCCTGTTTACCGGGTTGGGCGCCATCGCGGTAGAAACGTGGCTGGACATCGATGGAGACCAGATGGTGAGCGCGGCGGATGAACGGCTGCAGGGCATACCCGTGCTGATTACATCGACAAATGCGTCATGGTCGGGCACGGCGTCCACAAATGAAGATGGTCACTTCGTGTTCACCGACTATCCGGCGACCCAATACCTGGTTCATGTGGATACGACATTACTCCACCCGACGTATACAGTCTTGGTTGACAGCCTGCTGGCCGAGATCCGGACATGCGGCGATAGTATCGTTGTCCAACTGTTGCTTGACCGGGATTGTTCAGTTGCCGGCCCTGACGTGTTCGCCGAGCTCTGCCCGGGCGATTCCCTTGCCGTTGGGGACAGTGTGTGGACACATCCGGGCCAATACACGGCCCGCATCCAAACTTTGCCAGGCTGCGATTCGATCTTCCAGGTGTGGATCAGCCGGCCGGATAGCGCCACCGTCACGGTCGAGGTCTGGTCAGATGTGGACAGCGATGGCGCGATCTCCCTTTCGGACACGCTGGTGCCGGGCATCCCCGTCTTGTTCATGCCTTTGCCCGGGGGCCCGGCCTTGACCCGGCTGACGGATGACGCAGGAAACATCCGGATGCGTTCGGCGTTGTCGTCCTATACGATCCGGATCGACACGTCTGGATTGCCGCAAGGATTCGACGGCATCATCATCCAACAAACATGGCCCGACACGCTATGCGGCGAAATCGCCCTTGCATTCCTGCTGGAACCCGTCTGCCTGCCTGTGGCCCGGATCCTGAAGGACACCCTGTGCCAGGGCGATTCATTGTCCTTCGACGGTCAATGGATCACCGCTGAAGGCGAATACACATTCATCCGTCCGGATACGGCTATGCGTTGCGATACGCTGGTCGCACTTCGTGTTGCCCTGCTTCCCTTGCCAGACATTTCCGGCGTCACGACATGGAGTTGCGTGGACATGGGTACCATCCGCATCTCCGTAACGGGCGCTTCTCCCTTTGATATCCATTGGGATAACCATCCCGGCGACACGTTACTCACCCAACTACCGCCGGGAACGTATGTCGTCCATGTCCAGGATGCCGATCAATGTTCACACACGATGACCTTCGTAGTCGATCCCGGTCCGCTCCATTCCTTTGCCCTTGCCGATACGGTCGAGGCAAGCGCCGGAATCCTTATCCCGGTCGAGGTCACGGGAGACGTTAACGCACCCAACCTCACGTTTGCATGGTATCCGCCAGGTCTGTTCTCCTGCGCGTCCTGCCCCACCACCGGCCTGACGACCGAAGCGGACACGGCCATCGCCGTGACGATCACGGACGCGTCCGGGTGCCAATACCTCCTGGAAGCATTTGCACGCCTCACCCCACTGATAACCACACCCGCAATCCCCAATATCTTCTCGCCGAATGGCGACGGCATCAACGATCGTTGGAATCTCTCGAGCACGACCAATACGGAATGGATCGAATCGCTGCAGGTCTTCGACCGCTGGGGCACACTCGTCTTTTCCGCAAATCAACTGGCGATCACCGCATTCACCGGCTGGGACGGGACATTCCAAAACCGGCCGCTGGATCCGGCAGTCTTCACCTACATCGGACAGTTGCGAACGATGAACGGCCAATCTCTCCGGATCAAGGGGGATGTGACGCTGGTCAGGTAGGCCTGCCTGCGCCTGTGAAAGCGAAAAACGAAAAGCGAAAAGGTAAAAGTTGTCTGCGATCTCCACCCGGTGCCTTGGGGCTTGCCCCCGCGGATCAATTGTTCGGACTTCGTGATCTCCGTTCATCCGTGGGAAAAGGGGCGAAAGGCAAACGGCAAACGGTAAATACAGCAGCGGGGCTTGCCCCCGCGGATCAATTGTTCGGCTTCCGCGTTCTCCACCCAGATCGCTAATGCGAAACAGTATTAATTACCGCATG
>CAYMLN010000129.1:0-6654 GCA_964391045.1 uncultured Saprospiraceae bacterium | reverse complement strand
ATTTGTCCAAGCTACTTAAAAGATGAATACGTTTCATCGGAGGGTTGCATCTTCAGAAAATCCGATTATGCAGGGTACGCACTTGAGACCGCGTTATGCGGTTGGCAAAGGGTTTGTGTAATGTGTAACGGGTAATGTGTAGGTCAATGAGGTGGCGTCATTGTTCGAATGAAAGAAACAGGTGGCTGAGCCTGTCGAAGCCCCGGCCGCGGATGAGCGATTCTACTCGCAGGCCGGCCCTTCGACAAGCTCAGGGACCTTCCTCTTCATTAACCCTCGATCAACCTCATCCCACCCAATCAATAGTTACCTACACTTGCTCAATTCGACCACACCGCATACCCCTTCCGCCGCAGTTCAAGCGTGAGCTGCGCCTCCGCCTCCAGGGCCTCGGCCCGGGTCATGGGCTTTTCATTGATATGGTTGTACAGGCTCGGGCGGAGGAAGGACCCGTAATGAAAGACGATCGACGAGGCGATGTTGTGCCCGCGCTTCGAATGGTAGCCGGTCTTGTGTTGGCGGAGCCGCTCCGCCGGCGTCTTGCTCGTCATGCCGACGTAGAGACATTCCAGTACGCCGTTGTATTGCGGGTTCGCGGCGCGAAACCGGGCATGCTCGGTAAAGACCTTCTTTCGAAGCTCGACGACGTAGACGCAGTAGCTGGCGCGCGGCATGGCGGTGAATGGGTAATGGCTCCTCTCGTCCTACGGCAAATGACGCGCCGGATTTGCTAGCCGAGCTCGAAGCTGGTGACGCCAAAGATCCTCCCGACATCCTGCAAGGGCGGCGCACCGTAATACATCCGGGCACACTCGAAGACGTACTTCGCCCCATAACGCTCGAGGAGGGACGCGGCCGCGGGATTGGCCATCGGGACATCACAATACAGATTATCGCAGGGCACCGCATTCAGGCATGCCCGGTACAGCGCTTCGGCTGCCACAACATCATCGGCAAAGAGCGGACCAATCTTCCAGCCCTCATGCGCCTTGCGCACGACGGCGATGCCGCGCAGCCCGCGCGCGTCGTCGTAGCGGAACGCCTTGTTGCCCGGCAGCGCGAGCCAGGGCCGGAGGAACGCCGGCCGCGCATATCCCAGGACGGCCTCGTCATACGCCAGGATCGCGGGCCAATCGGCTCCGCTGATCGGTGAGACACGTGGATCCACGTCAAGACGCTCTCCGACGCGACAATATCGAACCTCGCGATACGCGGGAACGAAACCACCCTGTGCGTAAAAAGGCTGCATGGCCACGACCCCGTCCATCCCGATGCAGGCATCCGGTTCCAAGCGGGCCAAGAGCCTGTCGCGACGCGCGTACCACAACTGCCGCCCGATTCCGCGAGACCGGTACTCCGGCCGCACGATAAACAGGCCCATGAATCCGAAAGTATCCGTGTACCGAACGATGGCACCGCCTCCGACCATCGTGTCGCCATCATAGATGCCGACAAAACCTTCCGGATCTGTGGCCCAAAAGATGTCGGCATCATAGGGGCCGGGATTCCAGCCTTCCTGGCGGGCCCAGTCCACGAGGATCCGGATGCCGGTCTGGTCAAGAGGGCGAAGGTCAAGATTGTCCAGTGGATCGACTTGCTTCATCCTGGGTTATACGATCTAGAATCGATTGTCATTTATCGAATGTATGACATTCAATGCGGGCAAGGGCACTACCCTGGCTGTATCGGAGTGCTCGCCTGCGGTGGGTACGGATCGGGACATGGACGCCCGAAAACTCGTTCTGGCATATATTCCACCACTAATCTGAACTTTGGTTTATTCCGACCCACCCTTTATCCTTGTGACATTGCCCTCCAATCCAACCACGCCGGCCCGGGTCGACCTCTTCACGATCATCCACAAGGCCATCCGAACCATGCTCTTCGACCTGGCCGGTCAACTCCAAACGGCCGATCTCTCGGATGATACTATCCTGCGTGAACTAGTCCGCAACCTGCGGCAGATGCTCGTTCTCATGGAACAGCATGCCCATCATGAGGACCACCGGATCTTTCCGGCCATCGAGGCCGTAGCGCACGGCGCCACGCGTGAGGCGGGCATGAACACGAGGCCTATGCCGCAAAGACTGTCCGGCTGGAGAAGCTCATCGATCGGCTCGAAACTTCATCCTCGGTTTCGCTGCGGCTCGATACGGGCCGTGAACTTCGATTCGCCTTCTTCGATTACCTCGCCTTTACCCTCGTGCATCTCAACCAAGAAGAAGAGACCGCACTGCCCGCTTCACTCCAGCACCTGACGGACGAGACGCTCCTCTCCATCCGCATGGAGATCCAGGGATCTACCCCGCCCGAAATGTTTAAGGAATGGCTTCGCTGGATGCTGCCGGCCATGACGCCGGATGAACTGCGCAGCACGCTTGTCCAAGCTCGTGATCATGCACCTGCGGCGACGTATCAGTTGATGTTGGATATCGGGCAACGCGTCGTTGAGCCGGCGAAATGGGCGAAGACTATCGCTTGAAGGGTGCGTCTTAGAAACGACCGGTAACGACCGAGGCTATGAGCAGTGGCGACTCAATGTTAATCGCTTCTAGCTAGCCTCAACCTGTTTCAAGGCAAGAAACTGTCGCGATTCGATAATCCGCCATTGCCAGTAGCCGATGTTATCATTCGCTTTTCTTTAGCACGGGCTTAACCGATCGCTCACCCCTCTCTGATAATATTTCTAAAAAGTAGAACCCTCCTTCCACATTGCTCAAGTCAATTGTATTACATTTTTTACATTCTTTTTTCAAAACACCCGTTACCGTATACAGCTTTATACTTTTTATTTCCTCAGGCTCCATTGAAATCTGGCACAGTTCGTTCGCTGGATTAGGGAAAACGGTAATCTGATTTTTACTTTTTACGGTTGCATTTGATAATATTAACTGACAAGGATCCATTGAGCCCTCGCAATAATCGACTAAAAAGGATAAGGGATCGTGAGGTATGCCATAATTTTCAAGGCCAACACCTTCGAAAAGTAAAACCTTGTCATGTACAGGGAGAGCTGCCAATAGTGGATATCCATATGTATATATGGTGTTTCTCAATTTCCCAAATTTGTCTGTCAATTTGATGCTGTCGACTATGCCCGACTCTGGCAAATCATTACCTGCCCCTATGAAATCGTAAATACAATCATTCAGCGTATCGCCAATATCAATTGAGAAATCGAAAAGTAAATATTCGTTAGTATCGCAAAAAGATTCAAAGAATAAAAGAGGAAGATTGTATACTTTTTTCTGCCCCGTGTCTTCGCGGATTAAAGACACCAGGTACTTTTCGGCAGCTTGGTAGGGCAAGTCAAATTCGAAACAAGGTGGAAAGGGACAATCATGGTGCCCTTTTAAATTATACTTGTAGACTTTCTTGTAGTTTATTAAATTGACAGTGGTATCTCCTTGGAGTGTTATTGCATGACCAGTTACAGGTACCGGATGGTCGCTATCAAAATGGTGTAAGTATATCCAGAATTTCCCCTCCTCAATCATCGGGGTATACTGCCCACACAAAATGTTTGTCACCAAGGAACACATCAAAACCAATACTACAGTATACACTTTCATAGATTTTTTTTACGCATTGATGATATTCCTTTTTATGGATGATAACACATAAATATACGCAACTCAACAATCTTACAAAACATTGATACTCAACCCCAAGCCATTGCGCTTTCCCAATATCCGATTGCGCATATCCGTCCCTGCTCACGGAGGGTGTGAGAGAGTGAGACAGCGAGACAGTGAGACAGTGAGACAGTGAGACAGCGAGACAGTATTAAAGGGGGACAGGGAGACAGGGAAACAGGGAAAGAGGGAAAGAGGGAAAGAGCGAGATGGCTTATCCTTTGGGTTTAAGATCCCTTGCCTGCGGACTATCACAGCCCTCAACTGTCTCAACCGTCTCAACCGTCTCAACTCAACTGTCTCAACTGTCTCAACTGTCTCAACCGGTCGGCCTGCCGGCCGCCCTGCCCTATCGCAGCGACCTATACCGCTCCACCGTCGCGCTGTCCGGCACGACGACCTGGCGCTCGAAACTGACCTCGAAGGCCACCATCGTATTCGTTCCCTCGACACCGTCGATGGCCTGGAGGTGGTCGTGGATGATGTCCTGCAGGTGGCGGTTGTTGACCGCGTAGAGCTGGACCATGAGGTCGTAGCGGCCCATGATGCTGACGCAACTGACGATCTCCGGTATAGCCTTCATGGCCTCGATCACGCCGGCGATCTGCTGGGCCTCACGAACCATGATGAGGACGAAGGCGCAGGTGTCGTACCCGATGTGCTCGGGCGAGACGAGCCAGACGGGCCGGGTAAGGATGCCCATTTCCTTCAGCTTCCGCACCCGCTGGTGAACGAGCGTGTTGGACGAGCCGATCTCGTCGGCCAGGGCGGAAAAGGCGGTCCGGCCGTCGGCCATCAGGGCCTCCAGGATGCGGATGTCGGTGCTGTCAATCTGGTTTTCGGCGAGGGATTTCATGGGGGATAAAAATCAGTTTATCAGGTTTATAGGGTTTATCAGGTTTAATATGACACCATATTTGTCATAATGGAACAAATGTAACCTATATAGGCTTAATATTGGCGCAAATCAGACACATCATGATCGCCACGGGCATCCTTTCCGTCACCATGATCCTCTTCTCGGTGATCGACATCATCGGGTCGCTGCCGATCATCCTGGACCTCAAGAAACGGGGCGTCCGGATCCATCCGACGACGGCCACGCTCACGGCCGGCCTGCTGATGGTCGCCTTCCTGTTCTTCGGCGTGGCGATCCTCGGCCTCTTTCACATCGAGGTCAGCTCGTTCGCCCTGGCAGGATCGCTGGTGATCTTTTTCATCGGCCTCGAGATGGTGCTTGGGATCCACTTCTTCCGGTCGGATTCGTCCGAAGCCTCGTCGGGCAGCATCGTCCCGATCGCCTTCCCGCTGATCGCGGGCGCCGGTACACTTACGACGATCTTGTCCCTGCGGTCCAACTTCTCCACCCCGGAGATCCTGATCGGGATCGTGCTCAACCTGCTCGTGGTCTTCGCGGTGCTGCGGAGCACGCCATGGCTCGAGCGCAAGCTCCCCAAACCGGCCACCGAGGCGCTGCGCAAGATCTTCGGCATCCTGCTCCTCGCCATCGCCATCCAGATGTTCCGGACAAACATCGCGGCGTGATCCGGGCCTGACCCGGCAGACGACTTCCCTGGATTATTTCTTGAGCAACATCAGCACGCGGTCATACGATACCGCATAGTGCACGACGGTCAGGACCAGGAAGATCCACCCCCACCGCGTGAGCTTTAAGTCGAAGAGGAACCAGGTCGCCAATGCGAACAGGGCGATCTCCATGAAGAGCCTCACCTGTCCGGGAACGAACATCAACCCCTTGCCGTGGTCGCCCTCGACGCGAAACGCGCCCCAGAGGAAGGCCATCAGGACAGGCAGCCCGATCGCCAGCACATAGCGCCATGCCCCGTCGCCCTTCCGCCAGCCCCACAGGGCGAAGACGGCCAGGATCGCCAGCTCGAGGGCGAAGCGAACGGCCAGGTTGATCGGGTGGTTGCTCATGTCCGAAAGATAGCGAGAAGCATCGTCCAGCGACTCCGCGCGCG
Organism: uncultured Saprospiraceae bacterium; assembly: GCA_964391045.1. Lineage (GTDB taxonomy): Bacteria > Bacteroidota > Bacteroidia > Chitinophagales > Saprospiraceae > Opimibacter. The sequence continues at coordinate 1,037 of CAYMLN010000129.1, read as the reverse complement.
ACAACGATCCCTTCGGCGGTTTCCCGGCGGATAGGCCGTATCTTTGCGCTCCTATGAAAATCGCTGTAGTGGGCACCGGCTATGTCGGCCTCGTCACGGGGACGTGTTTCGCGGAGACGGGCAATGACGTGACCTGCATTGACAACAACCTCGAGAAGGTCGAAAGCCTGCGGGACGGGCGGATCACGATCTTCGAACCCGGCCTCGACGTGCTCTTCGAGCGCAACCGGGACCAGGGTCGGCTGCATTTCACGCATTCGCTCGCCGACGGGATCCAGGGCGCCCAGATCATCTTCCTCGCCCTCCCGACCCCGCCGGGCGCCGACGGCGCCGCGGACCTCTCCTACGTCCTCGGCGTAGCCGCGGAGTTGTCCCGCCTCATCACCACGTACACGGTGATCGTCGACAAAAGCACGGTGCCGGTGGGCACCGCGGAGAAAGTGCACAACGCACTGGCGCAAAACCTCTCCCACGAACTCTTCGACGTCGTCTCCAATCCGGAATTCCTCCGCGAAGGGGTGGCCGTCGAGGACTTCATGAAGCCCGACCGCGTCGTGATCGGCCTCTCGTCCGACCGGGCGCGGGCGATCATGGAAAAACTCTACAAGCCGTTCGTCCGCCAGGGCAACCCGATCCTCTTCATGGACGAGCGCTCGGCCGAGATGACGAAGTACGCGGCCAACGCCTACCTCGCCACGCGCATCTCGTTCATGAACGAGATCGCCAACCTGTGCGAGCGGACCGGGGCGAATGTCGATGACGTGCGCCGCGGCATCGGCAGCGATTCCCGCATCGGCAAGCGATTCCTATTTCCCGGCGTAGGCTACGGCGGCAGTTGCTTCCCGAAGGACGTGCAGGCGTTGTCCCTCACCTCGAAGGAACACCAATACCCCTTCCGCATCCTCGAGGCCGTCATGGAAGTCAACCGCCGGCAAAAACACATCCTCTCGCAGAAGATCGTCGACTACTTCAAGGGCAACCTCACCGGCAAGAAGATCGCCGTCTGGGGCCTGGCCTTCAAGCCCAACACGGACGAT
>CAYMLN010000128.1:0-6711 GCA_964391045.1 uncultured Saprospiraceae bacterium | reverse complement strand
GAAATGGTGACGGTGATCGGTCAGCCCGACGCGGGCGACTGGGGTGGGGCATACCTCGAGTGGAAGGAGGGCGACATCCATCGCTTCTGGCTGCTCGACCTCAACCGGAATAATCTTCCCGAACAATACGATGCACTGGTGACGCAGATCGAGTCGGCCGTCGCCATCATCCAGGAATGAGGCAGGAGAAATGGGCAAGACATCATCCTGAGCGGAGTTGAGCGAAAAGGAACTCATAGCAGGTTGCGCGCGCAACGACCGGAAGTGCCAGGAGGCGCTGTACAAGCGGCATTTCCCGGTGATGATGGCCATGTGCATGAAGCACACCCGAGACACTGACAAGGCACTGCTCATCCTCAATGACGGGTTCCTCAAGGTTTTCAAGCGCATCGATACGTTCCGGCACGAAGGCTCGCTCGAAGGTTGGATCCGAAGGATCGTGTATACCACCATGGCGGACTACTTCAAGAAGGAGAACGCCTATGTGAAATTCATGGCGTTCGAACTGCCGGAGGACCGCCCCACAGCTGAGACCGCGCATGACAAGCTCGCCTTCGACGACCTTATCCGACTGCTCGACCACGTGCCCGACCGGTCGGCCGAGGTATTCCGCTATCATGCGATCGAGGGCTATTCCCATGACGAGATTAGCCAGATGATGCAGATCAGCGTCGGCACATCGAAGTGGCACCTGGCCAACGCCCGTGAAAAATTGAAAGAACTCTTAATGACGATGGACCATGTCCGGACAACTTCCCTCTAACCTCACGCCCGAGCAGGGCTGGGCCGCCATGCGCGAGATCCTCGACCGGGAGATGCCGGTGCGTCGTCGCCGTCGTGCGGGCCTGTGGTTGTTCCCGCTGACCGTGGCGGCAGGCCTGGCCCTGGCACTCTGGTTCCGGACGTCGGGCGAACCCGTCGACCTGCCCGTCGAGCCTCCGATGGCGAGCGAGGCCCAACGATCAGATGATCACACCCGCATTGACATTCAGGCTTCAGGTGAGCGGTCGGGTGCTGGGATGCAAGCGGATGTTGCGAATGAGTCAGCCGTGTCAACGGATCATGCTTCGAAAAATTCCTCATCGATGGCAACCTCCGATGCCGTCACGCCCTCATCACCGACATCGAATGGCATCGCCGGTCCTGGTGCATCGATCGCGATAGCCCAATCGAATTCGTCTGACGTTGCTGCGCCACAGGTCGCTGCCGCAACATCCGGGATGAACACGGAGATCATTCCTGCAATTGATGTTGATGCATCTGCTGAACAAGTAGCATACACGCAAGCAAGCACTGAGGTCATCCATTCAACCGAATCACCCATTCGGCAGGCTGATTTAATAGATCCGTTGCCTGTCATGAATGTTCATGGGGTAGACCACGAAAGTCATGTCCCTGCGATGGAGGGCATTGCGTTTGGCCGCACGCGTCCGGCCCATCCCGTCACGCCGTACGTATCCATTGCAGGGCTCGCCGGGACGTCGCAAGGCATGGGCACTGCACTGGCAGCCGGCGCTGGAATTCGTGTCAACCGTTGGCTTTCGGCTACTACGGGTGTCGGGTACCAATGGATGAATGCGCAGCGCAGCTTCCTGGGCGGTTTTGCGGCGGAGCGGGATTTTTCCAATTCGGGATCGCCCCTGACTGAGATGGACTTGCTCGGAAGCAGCGGCGGCGGAACGGTGATCCCGGAGGGCAACCTCTCGAATGCCGTCGAGTCGTCCGACCTCTTGCCCCTCATCGACCAGGTCAACCAGTGGCAATGGCACATCGGCCTTGAAGGCCATGTCGGTCCGCGCTGGAAACTGGAAGCCGGCTACTCCATGGGCTGGGGCACGCGGGTGACGACCCAATATCCTATCGTCGATGCGATGGGCACGCCGCTGGAGAGCCTTGACAGCGACGGCAGCTCGCTCAACGAGTATGGACTCGTCAAGTCCCGGTCATCCCTGCTGTATGGGGGTATCGCGTATGCGCCGCTGCGGTGGCTGGAGATCTTCGGCCGGTATGCCCATGATCTCGGCCATTATCTTGACATCAGCGCACCCCAGGCCCTGGCCATGAGTTCGGCGCAGGGCAACGACCGACTAAGCAGCATACAGGTCGGTGTCCGCGCGATGCTGCATCCATAGGTCGCCGAATAGAACATAAATAGGGGATCAGAGGTGCAGGCGCGCCTTGCGGCCCAACAGGATGTCGTCCGATTCGACGCGGTTGGGGTCGGGCAGGCAGCAATCCACGGGGCAAACAGCCGCGCACTGCGGCTCGTCGTGGAAGCCCTTGCATTCCGTGCACTTATCCGGGACGATGTAGTAATAGTCCACCTCGACCGGCGCTTGCATGTCGGCGGCGTCGACCGTGCTGCCGTCTTCAAGCGTATACGGGCCTTTCAGCGTGGTGCCGTCCTTCATCGCCCACTGGATGCCACCTTCGTAGATGGCGTTGTTGGGACATTCCGGTTCACACGCGCCGCAGTTGATGCAATCGCTGGTGATGTATATGGCCATTGGATGGTGTCGATTTGGCTAACGGACCCCAAAGGTAGGGCCTGCGCGCGGGTTAGGGGGCGGAATGCCGATGTTTTTGCCTTAGTCCCTGAGGGTCAAATATTTGTTAAACGCATGAGGCGCGGGCGAATCGACCTATTTTTACCGGCTTATGCGGGAACGGCTGAGGCGCACGCTCGTCATCCTTCGCCAGGCGATCAACGGCGAGGAGCACGATTATACCTCGGGGAGCATCGACCGGGCTATCCTGCTGTTGTCCATCCCCATGGTGTTGGAGATGCTCATGGAGGGCCTCTTTGCACTCGTAGATATCTTCTTCGCCGCGCGGCTCGGCAAGGAAGCCGTGGCCACGATCGGCCTCACGGAGGTCGTGATGTCGCAGGTCATCGGCCTGGCGCTCGGCGTGTCGATGGCGACCACCGCGATGGTGGCCCGGCGTATCGGCGAGAAGGACCGCGAGGGGGCCAACAAGGCCGCCATGCAGGCGATCTTCATTGGCCTCATCCTCTGCGGCGCGCTTAGTATCGCCTTTTTCTTCACGGCCGACGACCTGCTGGTCTTCATGGGTGGTTCGCCCGAACTGGTCGCCACGGGCACCGACTACGCGCGCATCCTGCTCTCGGGCAGCAGCACCGTGTTCTTCCTCTTCCTGCTCAATGCCATCTTCCGCGGCGCGGGCGACGCGGCCATCGCCATGCGCACGCTTTGGCTGGCCAACGGCATCAACATCGTCCTGGATCCGATGCTCATGTTCGGTTGGGGTCCGTTCCCCGATATGGGCGTCACAGGCGCGGCCGTGGCGACGACCATCGGCCGTGGGGTTGGCGTGCTCTACCAGGTCTGGCACCTGGTCAACGGCAAGAGCATGATCAAGCTGGAGCGACGTCACGTCACCTGGATCGGGGAGACCGTCTGGAGGCTCGTCAAGGTCAGCTCGACCGGCGTGCTGCAGTTCTTCGTTGCCACCCTGAGTTGGCTCATCATCGTGCGGATTATCGCGCACTTCGGTGACGCGGCGGTGGCGGGCTATTCGATCGGTATCCGGATCATCATCTTCGCCATCCTGCCGGCCTGGGGCATGGCCGGCGCAGCCTCCACGCTCGTCGGACAAAATCTCGGCGCGGGGCAGCCCGACCGTGCGGAGCGTTCGGTGTGGCGTACGGGCTTCTTCAACATGATCTTCCTCACCTCCGTGTCGGTGATCTTCTTCACCACCGCGCCCTGGCTGATTAGCTTCTTTACCCAGGAGCCTGAGGTCGCGCGGCACGGCATCCTGAGCCTGCGCATCATCTGCCTCGGGTATGTCTTCTATGCCTACGGCATGGTCATCGGCCAGGCCTTCAACGGCGCGGGCGACACCGTGACGCCTTCGGTCATCAACCTCTTCGCCTTTTGGGTGCTGCAGATCCCGTTGGCCTACCTCTTCGCCCGCACCTTCGCCTGGGGCCCGGAGGGCGTGTATTGGGCCATCTCCATTTCCGAATCCACCCTCGCCGTCATCGCGATCATCGTCTTCCGCCGCGGGAGGTGGAAGGCGACGAAGATCTGACGGGAATCGCTTGTGCCGTGGTTGGCGTCTTTGCGCGTGGTTTGCCGTGGTTGGCGTCCTCGCCAACCACTCCACGGGGTCTCTCCGTTGGCGTCCTCGCCAACCACCCCATGTAATCTGCTTTCGTTTCTCCGGAGCTGGACACATATCTCGGGATGGCGGTTGGCGGAGACGCCAACAGCAGAATTGTGGGGATGGTTGGCGAGGACGCCAACCATGGCAAGAAACATGATCACGCATCGCGTGATCGAATGACAGGCCAAGGGCGTAGCCCTGCCATCTCTGCAGCCCGAATGGGCGTAAAGGATTCATCCGATCCCGCCGCGACGGGATCGGGAGGTTGATTTCATATGTCCCGTTCTAAATAGCTACCGCTCCTCCGGAGCTGCTTTGTCGGTTCGTATATTGTGTATGGTGTAATTTGTAGGGGTTTAAATGTTTAAGTGTTTAATTGTTAAAGGAGGCCTGTTCGTCAGGGAACTGGACGAGCCGAACAAATTGATGACGCCAAGCAATGGACGACACGATCACGCCTCGCGTGATCAAATGCAGATCAAGTGGCAGATCGCCTTCGCCTTTGGCTGTGGCGACCAAAGAGGATGCCAGCCAGTAGCACGAAAATGCATTCGGGCTGCGATCGCACTGCCCCATGCGCGTGGAAGGGCGAAGCCCTGGCATCTCTGTAGCCCGTGAGGGCGATAATAGTTCAGCCGATCCCGCCGCAACGGGATCGGGAGGTTGATTTCATATACCCCTTTGTCTAAATAGCTGCCGCTCCTCCGGAGCCGTTTTGTTACGTCGTGAAATCTGTAAGATGTAGCGAATAGGGGTTAAATGTTTAAGTGGTTAAATGTTTAAGTGAGGATGGCTTGTGAAGCGAGGCGTCTGGCGATCCCAAGGAGAATCAGCAAGCGGAAAATGGCACGATCACGCCTCGCGTGATCGAATGATTATAAAGTGGCGTAGCCACGAGCCATACAATAGCGCCGGGCTTCAGCCCGGCGTTTGATCGCGAGACGAAGAGGCCGATCCCGCCGCGACGGGATCGGAAGGACAATTCCATGGCGCACGGAATCCTATATCGTAAAGACCTTCGAAGCTCACTTCGCAATGTCGAGGGCATCACCCTCGGATGATCACGAAGTCTTGAAATGTGTGACCGCGGTTGACCTCGGACACCTTAGGTCGATGGTCACGCCGTCGCCTTCGGCTATGGCGTACAACGGCCGTCTCGTTCGACTATGGCGATCAAAGGCCGCCGCCTTCGGCCATGGCGCAAAAAGATCTCCTTCGCCAAGGCTACGGCGATCAAAGATAACCATCGATCTACAGTGCGTGTAACCATTGAGCCTTGAGGGACCTAGGATATTCATTCGATTCCGTATGACGGAATCGGATAGGTCGGCAGTTAACCAAAGACCTACATTGTGTATCGTTGGCGAGGAGGCCAATTAGAGCATTATAGGGATGGTTGGCGAAGACGCCAACCACGGGATGTCGTGGATGGTTGGCGCGGACGCCAACTACGGCATTTTGGGGATGGTTGGCGGGACGCCAACCATGGCCGCATTTTTAGTTTTTAGTTATTAGTTTTTAGTTTTCTTCATCCAGCGGCCACGCGTAAAATCCGGAAACGCCTGCGGCATCCCGCCCGCCGCGATCGACGCCTCCGACATCGGCGTGATCGCCATCCAGGAAGCGGCATCGTAAACATCGTAGGGCGGTTCCTTGCCCTCCAGGGCGCAGCGGACGAAACTGTCCAGGAGGAACCAGTCCATGCCACCGTGGCCCGCACCTTCGGCGTCTTTCTCGTGAGCCACCCAGTCGGGATGATCATGGGTCTTGAGGTATTCCTCGGCCGGTTCCCACCGGTGCGGCGGGGTGACGCCATCCAGGAGCAGACTCTTGTTGACATCCATCCAAATTCCCTTGGTGCCTTGCACCCGGAAGCCCAAGGAATACGGCCTCGGCAGGTTGGTATCATGGTGTAGCACGATGGTCTCGCCGCCGGTGCATTTCACGAGGGTCGTGATCTTGTCGCCCAGCTTGAACTCAAGCTTCGCATTCGGATGGTCGGGGCCGCCCTTCGGGTGGTTGACGATATACTCGTGCAGGCCGCGCGATTTCGAGGCCATAGAAACCAGCGTCTCCATCCGGTTGCCCCGGTTGAGGCCGATCCAGTCCGACACAGGCCCGATACCGTGGGTGGGGTAGAGGTCGCCGTTGCGATACACGCTATGCCAGGTGCGCCATCTTGCTTCGCTGAAACCTTTGTCACCGAATTCCACCCCAGAGTCATAGGGCGTCACACCGTCATTGAACTTCACGCCGCGCAGGTCGTGTTGGTAGCCGCACTCGAGGTGGATGAGTTCGCCGAACAATCCCTTGCGCACCATGTTGCCGATGGCCATGACGTCGCGGCGGAAGCAGACGTTCTCGAGGAAGTACAACGGCGTGCCGGTCTCCTCGTGCGTGTTGACGAGCTCCCAGCACTCGTCAAGGGAGAATCCGCCGCTGACTTCCATGCCCGTGTAGGCGCCCGCCTTCATGGCGGTGATGGCCTGCTGGCTGTGCCATTCCCACGGCGTGGCGATGATGACGGCATCCGGTTTTTCCATGCCCAGCACTCTCACATAGTCATGCGGGCCTTTATCG
>CAYMLN010000127.1:0-6727 GCA_964391045.1 uncultured Saprospiraceae bacterium | reverse complement strand
CACTTTTCTCATGCACCCAACATGCCATTTCCCCGCATTGCCCGACGAATCGAGGATTTCAACGGCCACTTTCCCGAGACTCCGCCTTGCCTTTCTTGGTGTTCTGCTGGCCTTATGCGTGACCCCAATCCGGGGGCAATCCGTTTCCGCTACATACAGCGCAGGTGACATTTCCACCTCCCTGACGTCCTGGAATTTCTCCTGCAACGGCCCGGGGACGTCGTTGACCCTTGCCCTGCCGCCCGGCGGCCCCTGGACGGTCACGGGTGTGGATGTCACCTATTCCATGACGGCCCAAAACGGCGGCTTCAGGAGCGACCAGCGCTCCTATTTGTTCTGTTCGACCAACGGCCAGGCCGAACCGGATACGGCCGTCGGCGTGGGCAACGCGGGCGGTATCCAGCCCTATTCCCGCACCGGTCTCGCGCTCGCAAACGGCGCCTTTGCCGGGGGCGCCTCCATCGTCATCGAAATGCGCGCCTGGCGAACGGCACAGGGCGTTGCCGGGAGCTGCAATACGACATTCAACCGCGTGGACAATTTTAGCTGGACCGTCACCCTTCATTATGCAGCCTTGCCAGTGGCGGGTGCCGTAGGAATCGGAACAATCACGCCAGACAGCAGCGCCGCCCTGCACGTCGACGGATTACAAAAAGGCTTTCTGCCGCCGCGCATGGGCACGGCCTTTCGCCTTGCCATCACCGACCCTGCCGAGGGCCTGATCGTCTACGATACGGACCTCGAAACCCTGTTTATCCACACGGACGGCGTCTGGCGAAATCTGGTCACCGGCGGCCAATGGGAAATCAACGGCGACAATGTGTTCAGGCCGGCGGGCAACGTCGGAATCGGGGACAGCAACCCGGCCGCATCGTTTACCGTTGGCGCAGGGGGCAAGTTCAGGGTTTCCGGCGCAGAGGGAGATCTCACATTTACCGACGACCTGGCCAGCATTCGGTTTCCAGCCTCGGCTGCGCCTAACAGCCCGATGATGTACATGTTCAATGCCGGCACGCAAAATGCCACCCGGATGATCCTCGCGCATTCACCGGCATTTCCGACCTGGGGACTCGAATACCGGGACACGACGGATGTGCTGTCGATCCGCGACGGCAATAACCGACACTTCAATTTCGAACTCGGATCCGGGGACCTGGGCATCGGCGTTGAGAACCCGGAATTCCCGATTGACTTGATCGGTCGAATTCGTCTTCAGCATCAATCCCCGACCGTTCGGCCCGGCATTTGGTTCAGGAATCAGAACGGCACCTTTGACCGCGCCCTGATCGGCATGGCCGAACCGGATTCCATCCTCGGCATCTGGAGTCAACACATGGGAAAATGGGCCATTGAATTCGAAGTCATGCGCGAGCCCCGCATCGGGATCAATATCCCGAATGGCAGCCCGCCGCGATCGGAATTGCACCTGTATCACACGAATTTCGGCGGCAGCAACGACGGGATACGCATCCAAAATGAAGGGCCGAACCTGAATTACTGGAATTTGTACACCTCCAATACCACTGGGGATTTCGAGTTTTTCTTTGAGGGCATTAAGCGCGCGACGATCAATGATGCCACAGGCGTCTATACGGCCATTTCAGACGCCCGATACAAGAAGGATATTGAACCGCTGGGCCCGGTCCTGCCCGACGTCATGTCGCTCCAGCCCAGGACCTACCGGTTTATCGACGTGGATGATGAGCGCCGGTACACCGGATTCATTGCCCAGGAACTGGAAACGGTATTCCCGCAATTCGTCCATTACGGCGGCGACGACCAGAAGACCTACTCGGTGGATTACGGCAGCATGAGCGTCGTCGCCCTCAAGGCCATACAGGAACAACAGGTCCGTATCGAGACGCTTGAGGCGGAGATCGAAACACTGAAGGACATGATCCGGGCCTTGGCGAAGGACTGATGCCCTGCTCCTTCCCGGGGCGAAGCATGCGCGGGTTTTTCCACGTTGCGTCGGCAACCGGCATTGCGGATGATTACATTTGACAAACCGCCCTGCCATGCGCCCTCCGCGACTGATCATCTGGTCCGTGACCGTAGCCCTCGCCGGCTTCCTCTTCGGCTTTGATACGGTCGTTATCTCCGGGGCCGACCTCGCCCTGCAGGACCTGTGGCCGCGAGGGGATTTCTTTCACGGGACGGTCGTCATGGCCTCGGCCCTTTGGGGCACCGTGCTGGGCGCCATGCTGGGCAACATTCCCGTTGATCGACTGGGGCGCAAGCAGAGCTTACTGTGGATCGGCATTCTCTACACCGTATCGGCTATCGGGTCAGCCTTGGCGCATGATCCGTGGGTCTTTGCCGCGGCGCGCTTCATCGGCGGCGTGGCCATCGGCGTGTCGACGATCGCCGCGCCGGCGTTCATTTCCGAGATCGCTCCCGCCGGGCAACGGGGCCGACTGGTCGCCGCGTACCAGCTCAACATCGTATTGGGTATCCTTGTCGCCTTCGTGTCCAACTACCTGCTGAGCGGCACGGGCACGAATGCCTGGCGCTGGATGATGGGCGTCGAGGCTTTCCCGGCCATCGCCTATACCTTGCTCGTCCTGGGTATCCCCGAGAGCCCCCGGTGGCTGCTCATCCGAAAAGGCGACGAAGAGACCGCGACCGCGATCCTGCGCCGGATACGGCCCGACGCCGATCCGATGCAGGAAATTGCCGGCATCCGGGCCGACCACGCCGCATCCGCGTCGACGGATTCGATCTTCAGCCCTGTGTACCGGCGCGCACTCCTCCTCGCCTTCTTCATTGCGTTCTTCAATCAGTTCTCCGGCATCAACGCCTTCCTCTATTACGCCCCGCGCATCTTCCGCGAAGCGGGCCTGGAGGCCCAGACGGCCCTACTCAGCAGCGTCGGCATCGGCGTGACCAATCTCATCTTCACCCTTGTAGGCATGGCGCTGATCGACCGGCTCGGGCGCCGGCAATTGCTGTATATCGGGTCAGTCGGTTACATCTTCTCCCTGTCCATGGTCGCGGTCGCCTTCGCAGCCGGCTGGACGGGCATGGCGGTTCCGGGTTTCCTCTTCCTCTTCATCGCCGCGCACGCCATTGGCCAGGGCACGGTGATCTGGGTGTTCATCGCCGAGATCTTCCCCAATCACCTTCGCGCGCAGGGCCAGGCCTTTGGCAGTTCGGTGCACTGGGTCCTGGCCGCCGCCATCCCCTCGCTCATGCCCGTCGCCGTGAGCGCCCTGGGCGCCGCAACGGTCTTCGCTTCGTTTGCCTTTATGATGGTCCTTCAACTCGTCTGGGTATGGCGAAGCGTGCCGGAGACGAAGGGCATGTCACTCGAGCAGCTGGATCGACTCCTTCGGAGAAGACAGTGAGAGCGTGAGACAGTGAGAAAGTGAGACAGTGAGATAGTCGAGACGGTTGAGACAGTCGAGACAGTCGAGATGCGTAATGGGAACTGGCCAGCGAACTAAACTGTCTAAACCGTCTCGACCTTCTAAACGGCTCTTGGAATACCCGAGGGCCTCTTTCCGGGTCGAGACAGTGAGACAGTGAGACAGTGAGACAGTGAGACAGTGAGATTCTCGCGGATTTCAGGCAGGCGATTTCATCGTTTGTTCGCGAACAAAGGGGGAAAAACATTGTTTTCCGCTTCGCGCTAAACCTTCTAAACTCTCTAAATTCTCTATACTCTAAACTCTACACTCTACACCCTACACACACATGAACATCCTCATCGTCGGCGCCGGTCCCGGCATCAGCTACAGTATCGCCAAGCGTTTCGGCGGAGCGGGATTCCGGGTGGCGCTCGTCGCCCGCAACCCGGATAAGCTCAACAAACTCGTTGACGAATTGGCCGCAATGGGCATCGAGGCCATTTCTGCGTCCGCCGATGTCGCCCAGCCGGATTCGCTGCGTGCGGCCATCGAGGTGATCCATGATCAAATGGGCCATCCCGATGTTATCGTGTTCAATCCCTCCGGCTTCGCGATGAAGGAGATCCTCGACCAGGACTGGGAGACCATCCGGTGGGCCACAGACGTTTCGGCCGGAGGCCTTTTCCACCTGATGAAGATGATGCTCCCCTACTGTCTGGAGCACAACCGGGGAAAGATCCTCGTCACCGGGGGCGGCACTGCCCTGCAGGGCGTCGCCGACATGGCCGCACTCAGCGTCGGTAAGGCGGCCATGCGCAACCTCGTGCAGGCCTTCCAGGAACGCGTGCAAGGCACCAATATCCACATCGCGCAAGTGACCGTCTGCGGACACGTCCGGCCGGACAGCGAGAAGTACAATCCGGACCTGATCGCGGAGATCTTCTGGGGGTTGTACCGACAGGAGCCGGGGGAATATGAGATGGAGGTTATTTATTAGCAGAGGGCAGAGGGCATAGGGAATAGGGAAGAATAAGGGAATAGGGAAGAATAAAGGTCCCTGAGGCTCTCGATGCTTCGACGAGCTCAGCGCAAGTGGGCCGGCCATGCCAGGGGCATTCCCACTTCACCACACTTACCACAGCGCATTTCATTGATCAAACACAGATTTGATCCCATTGCGTCATTGCGTCGTTGCTAGGCAATGACATCCATGCCGTGAGCGGAATACGGTTCGCTGGAAGGCAATGATCGGCCTGCAGCCAAGTCCTTGCTCTTGCAGGCCGGATGGCTCGCGGCCCTCATTCCGTTTTAAAAAATGACCTCCCGTGCATGCGGATTCATCGCCCGGGAGGCCCCGTCCGGCGGGCTATACCCCTACCTTTACAACAGTGCGATCCCGGTATTTCCGGGGTCTGTTCATGGGTCAACTTCTCCCCTTTCATGAAAAAGAAAGACCAATCCAATCGTTCCGAGCGGGCCGCAGATGACCATCCTTCGGAAACGCGGTTCACCTATCATCACGTCTCGCGGAAAGAACGTTACGAACTGGGCAAGGAACTGCGAAAGAAATGTCCACGTGAGGCACACGCCGAGTGGAGAGAACCTGCAAAGCGGCCTGATCCGGTGGGTCTTGTGCTGGCCAGCGGAGAGGATCGGATGAAGGAACTCCTTCCCCTCCGGTATGGACGAATGTCCGTCTCACCATTTACCTATTACCGGGGGGCCGCCCTGCCCATGGCCTCGGACCTGGCATCCACGCCGAATACCGGCATATACGTACAGGCATGCGGCGACGCACACCTTTGCAACTTCGGCGCATTCGCCACGCCGGAGCGCCAGGTCATCTTTTCGATCAACGACCTGGACGAGACGCTACCGGCTCCCTGGGAATGGGATATCAAGCGCTTGGCCACCAGTTTCGTGACGGCCTGCCGGGACAATGACCTGGGCGATAAGGTCGCGGTCGAGGCGGCCCGCCAGAGCGTCAGGGCCTACCGGGAATACATGCGAGACTTCAGCGAAATGGCGCCACTCGAGCTCTGGCACTACTCCCTGCAGGCCGACATGCTGATCGGCGAGCTGGACGATCCGGAGCGTATCCGGCGAATCGAGAAACGGATCGCGAAAGAACAGGCCCGGAACCTGACCGAAGCCGCGTTTCCCAAGATCGACGTCCGTCCCGACGGATCGGCGGTATTCGCGGACCAGCTTCCCATCCTCTTTCATCCGCCGGAATTCCCTGCCGGGAAAATCGATCCATTCATCCTGGGACTGTTTGATGAATACCGGGCCAGCCTCCCTGCCGCATACCGCCTGCTCCTGGATCGCTTCAAGATCCATGACGTGGCCTTTAAGGTCGTGGGGGTCGGCAGCGTGGGTACGCGGTGCTGGATCATCCTGCTGATGACCGGTGACGGGGAGCCGTTTGTCCTCCAGGTCAAGGAGGCGCGTCACTCCGTACTCGAGCCTTACACGCGACCCAGCGTCTTTGACCACCAGGGCCAGCGCGTCGTGAACGGCCAGCGACTCATGCAACCGTTCAGCGACGCCTTCCTCGGCTGGCTGACGGCGCCGAACAGCCGGCAATTCTTCATCCGTCAATTCCGGGACGTCAAGATCTCTCCCCAGGTCGAGATCTTCAAGAAAGCAGAGATGTTCGTTTTCGCGGGTTGGTGCGGCCGGGCCCTGGCCCTGGCCCATGCCCGGTCGGGCGATGCAGCCCTGCTCAGCGGGTACATGGGCAAGAGCGATGCACTCGACCAGGCCATCGGCAGCTTCGCCGCCGCTTACGCCGACCAGAACGAGAGCGATTACGTGGCGTTCAAGAAGGCGATCGAGGAAGGGAAGGTTAGTGCGGTGTTTGATGCATGAGACGGTTAACGGCGAACGGATAACGGTCAACGGCGAACGGCAAACGGCAAACGGTAAACGGCTCCGTGATCTCTGTGAACTCCGTGCGGCATCATATTAAGGAAACCAAGTGACAAGGTCTGATCCCCTTTCACCACAGATACCGCAGATTTTACCACAGACCACACAGATCATGATCCGTGTGTTGAATTGATCCGGGCAGGTCTGCGGCCTTCATGCAACGTGCGAAAAGGGACGTGAATGGAACGAACCGTGATTCCATACACGTCCCTAATCATGCGCTCCGCGGCTTTTCGGGAACCGGAACGACTCTTTAGGGCATGGTTACACCCAACACCCGTAAATCTGTTTGTCCGACGCCTCACATCCTATTTCCGCGGGAAGTCAAGCGCCGCCTGGGCTGCCGCCAGCCGCGCGATCGGCACGCGGAAGGGCGAGCAGCTGACGTAGTTCATCCCGATGCGGTGGCAGAACTTGACGCTGTCCGGATCGCCGCCGTGCTCTCC
>CAYMLN010000126.1:0-6741 GCA_964391045.1 uncultured Saprospiraceae bacterium | reverse complement strand
GTGGCGTTCGAGTACATCAGCGCGTATGCGATGGAGTGGAGCCTCAGCATTGACAACATCTTTGTCTTCATCATCATCTTTTCGGCCTTCGGCGTCCGGGAGAAGCACTTTTCCCGCGTGCTGCTGATCGGGATCCTGATGGCAATCGCTTTCCGATTCATCTTCATCACCGTGGGCGTGGCGCTGGTGGAGCAGTTTCACTGGCTCCTCTACGTCTTCGGCGTATTTCTCATTTATACCGGGTTCAAGCTCTTCACGGCCACGGAGGATGAGGAATTCAAGCCCAAGGAATCGATCTTCTACCGGTGGATGCGGAAGGTCATTCCCCTGGTGTCCAGCGATGCCGGCGGCAAGTTCGTCGTCAAGCGCATGGGGCGACGGGTGTATACGACCCTGTTCGTCGTGGTGGTCATGCTGGCCGCGACAGACCTCGTGTTTGCCCTCGATTCCATCCCGGCCGTGATGGGGATATCCCGGAACGTGCTGGTGATCTATACCTCCAACATCTTTGCGGTCCTGGGCCTGCGGTCCCTGTTCTTCCTCCTGCGGGGCGCGGTGAGCAAGTTTGACCACCTCCAGCAGGGCATCGCGATCGTCCTGGTGTTCATCGGTGTCAAGATGCTCGGCGAGCACTGGATCGATCAATGGGTCGACAAGCAGACGATGGTCATGATCTCGCTCCTGGTCATCATCACCTGCCTGTCCGGGTCGATCTTCTATTCCATCTTCGTCAACAAGCGCGGCCTGCCGCCGGATGTCCGCGACGAGTCGGTGTCCTGAGGCCTCCCGCGTAATTCTTCTTACTTTTGACCCGCCCGCCCCGGCCAGAGGTATATGACGCAACCCAATGAGAGCCTGCTCCCGATTCTCCGCGTGCTGTTTGCGCAGCGCCGGCGCATCGTCATGATCACGGCCGCCGCGTTCATCCTGAGCATCCTAGGTTCGCTCCTGCTCAAGAACCGCTATCAGGGCAAGACCGTCTTCTATGCCGCCAGCCAGGACCTCTTCAAGCCGGAGAAGGTCTTCGGGTCCACGCAAAACGACATGTATTACTACGGCAGCGGCGAGGACATCGACCGGATCCTGACCGTGGGGAATTCACACGAGATCGTCGACTTCCTCATCGATTCGTTCAACTTGTGGTCGGTATACAAGATCAAGCCCGGCACCCCAAAGGCCCGTTTCAAGATGCGGAAAACCTTTCGGGAGAACTACAACATCATGCTGACGAAGCAGGACGCCCTCGAGTTGACGGTCGAGGATACGGATCCCCAGCGTGCTGCCGACATGGCCAATGCCGCGCGCAACATGATCGACCAGCGGGTAAAGGGGATCATCAAGAGCAGCCAGGCGGCACTCGCCAGTTCCTACCAGCGATCCATCCAGAACAAGGAGACCGTAATGCGGCAGCTCAACGACAGCCTGGTCTTCTACAGGTCCAAGTCCGGCATTTACGACCCCAAGGGGCAGACCGAATTACTGGCTACGCGGGTGACGGAGATCAGCAGCGCTGTCGAGCGCGAACGCGCGACCCTGGAATCCCTCCAGGGCATGAACCTCAGCGCCAAGTTGCGCGACAGCATCAACGTGATCAAGGCCCGGATCTCCGGCTACGAGCGGGAGCTCAACATCCTCAACGGTGTGGAAAGCACGTCGCAATACAGCCTCAAAAACTTCAACCAGGCCAAGGGCAACATCGAGCTGCTGGAGGCCCGGTATGCGCGGGCATACGAGCAGATCAGCTACGACCTGGAAAAGATCAAGCTGTATATCGCGGCCATCGAGATCGACGTCCCGGCCGTGCACCTGATCGAAGCGGCCGAGGTGCCGCTGTACAAGCACTGGCCCAAGCGATCGGTCATCGTGCTGGCCGCCACGCTGGCCGCGTTCCTGTTCAGCATCGCCCTGGTCCTGGTCCAGGAGTCCTACCGGCGTTTCGACTGGCGATCGATCACAGGCGCATAGGGGGCCACGGGCATTTTCAGCTCAAGGAGGGTAATGCCTGATGGCCACCGGATGTTTCGCAGCAGGCGCGTATCACTCGTCAAGTATAAAAGAGCATCGGCCTGTCGTCTGCCTTAGCCAGCCAGCGTTGCCCCGGCGTGCAGTGGGGATGATGTTGGAAATGTAAATTTAATCGTGTAACCCACCGCCCATGCGATCCGAAGCCACTACTCCCGAAGCGTTTATCGCCAGTCTCCCCGAAGACCGCAAGGCGGTCATGGCCAGGCTCCGCGACGTGATCCGCCGCAACCTGCCCGAGGGGTTTCAGGAAGGCATGGCATACGGGATGCTTGGTTATTGCGTACCGCATTCGCTTTACCCGCCCGGCTATCACGTTAATCCCGCGCAGCCCCTCCCGTTCATTTCCGTCGCCTCGCAGAAAGGCGGCATTTCCCTCTACCACATGGGCCTCTACGCGGGCGCCCTGCTCGACTGGTTCATCGCCGAATGGCCGAAGCACTCGACGCGCAAACTCGACATGGGGAAATCCTGCATTCGGTTCAAGCGACCGGAAGACATCCCATTCGACCTCATTGGCGAACTGTGCACCAAGATGACCCCGGCTGAGTGGATCGAGCGCTATGAAACCGCGCTGAAAAGCTAGGCAGCCTCACGTGGGTCCAGGGTTGATCCTGCACCTGGGACAGCTGGAGTCAATCCCCAACACACTTTTCGTTGTAAGGGACGGTTGGAGGCTCCCGGTGTCTGGTCATCCCGGGTTCTCCCTCGGCGGCCGTAAGCGCCTTGGCCCGCTTGGGTACGGAATTTGCATGCACCGGGATGCCATGATGGTCAACCCACCTTTCCGATTCCTCATCCTGGCCCTGGCCTTGCTGTCCGTCCGGACGTCGACCGCCCAGATCGTCAATATCGAGCGGCAGCGCATCGTTGCGGACACTACCGGGTGGCTTGGCCATGCCGGCTTTTCATTCGCCGGGTCGAAGAATACCAAGTCGATCATCGCCCTGTCCCTCAACACACTGATCGAGTACAAGTCCAAGAACACGAAGGATCTCTGGCTCATGATCGCCGACATCGCCCTGATCAGCGGGGAAGGCGAGCAGTTTACCAACTCCGGCTTCGGCCACCTGCGGTACAACCGCAAGTTGTCGGATGCGATCCGGTGGGAAGTGTACACCCAGCTCCAGTACAACTCGCTGGTCAAGATCGACCGACGCATCCTCGCGGGGTCCGGACCCCGCTTCAAGCTTACGCAGTACGAGCATGCCAAGTTTTACTTCGGCGTCGCCTACATGTTCGAGTACCAGGAACTCCTCGCGCCGCGCCTCCTCGAGCGCAATCACCGGCTCAGCAGCTATTTCAGCTTTACGCTCAACCCCGAGGAACAGGTATCCTTCATCAGCACATTCTACGCCCAGCCGCTGCTGTCCGATTTCGGCGATTATCTCCTGAGCTCCGAAAGCACGCTCGTGCTCGGCATCACGGAGAAGCTAAACCTGTCGGTGTCCTTCCGCTATCTCTTCGATAAGGTCCCGCCGGCGGAAGTGCCCAATAGCATCTACGCGTTCGCCAACACCCTGGAGGTCAAGTTTTAACCCTTGCAGGGCGCCGGATTCTCCCGGTATTCGCCTTTAAGACAAGGGATTGCCGTCATGTCCGGATGTTAATTTTTTCTTAAAATACGAAACCCTTCGTAATAAAACGGGTCATCGGGCTATTATTGATACGAAATTATTCGTAGATAAAATATGTCCCAATTCCGACCGACCGATTCCGAGCTGGAGATCCTCCAGGTGCTTTGGAAGAACGGTCCCTCGACCGTGCGCGAGATCAATGATGCGTTGAACGCAGACCCCGGCCGGGATACCGGCTACACCACAACACTTAAGCTCATGCAGATCATGGTGGAAAAGGGCCTGCTCCGCCGCGACGAATCCCAGCGGACCCATGTCTATACCGCTGCCGTCCGGGAAGGGCAGATCCAGGCCGCGCTGCTCGATCGCTTCCTCGCCGCCGCCTATCGCGGGTCCGCCTCGAAACTTGCGCTCCAACTCCTGGGGCATCACGACACGACACCGGCCGAGCTGGCCGAGATCAAGGCGCTCATTGAAAGACTCGAAAGCGAAAAATCATGACCGACGCATTCCTGCACTGGTTGCGGTCCGACTGGATGACCGCACTCGGATGGACGTTCGTCCATTCCCTCTGGCAGATCGCGCTGATCGGCGCCGCCCTGTACCTGTGCCTGCGGGCGTTGCCCGCCCGGCGGGCCGCCACGCGGTATGCCTGTTCGACGATGGCGCTCTGGCTTGTCGTGGTCAGTGCGATCTGCACGTACATCATCATGCTCCCCGAGCAGCCAGGGACGATGGAGATCGCCGGCCCGGTGTATCTCCAGGCCGCCGCCGATACGCCGGACACGCTTCATCGCATCCGGACCTGGTTGGAGGACCGCATGCCGCTGATGCTGGTCATCTGGCTGGCCGGCGCATCGGTACTGCTCGCCCGACTGGTCATCAGCCTGGGATGGCTCTGGCAGGTCCGGCGGACAGCCATGCCGGTCGACGTCATCCAGGATCGCCTGGAACATTTGGTGAAACGATTCAATATCTCACGGCGGCCCGCCGTCGGCAGTTCGACCTGGATGCCCTCCCCGGTGACGATCGGCCATCTCAAGCCTGTGATCCTCTTCCCGGTGGCGATCGTCAACCGGCTCCAGCCGCATGAGGTCGAGGCGATCCTTGCCCATGAGTTGGCCCACATCGTCCGCCGAGATTATCTCGCCAATCTGGTCCAGTCCTTTATCGAAGCCGTGTTCTACTACCACCCGGTCGTCTGGTGGATGTCGGGCGTGGTACGCGCTGAGCGGGAGAACCTCGCGGATGACCTGGCTGTCCGCTGGCACGGCGATGCGATCGGGTATGCCCGCACCCTGCTCGCGGTGCAGGAGTGGCAGCAGGAAGCGAACCCGTCGATGGCCATCGGTTTCGCCTCAAGGGGCAAGCAGACCTTGTTCCGCATCCAACGCATCCTCAACCTTCCGTACAAACATCACCACCACATGGAAAAATCCGTTTTGCTCAGCCTCACCACATTGGTGATCATGGCATTCGCCCTTCAAGGGCACAGCCCGAGCCCGGCCTCCGAGGCCGCTCAACCCGACGGCATGGCGATGGCGCCCTTCGTGTCGATCGCGGCCGACACCATTCCGTCCAGGGGGATCTACAGGATTCACAAGAAAACGGACGACCAGGAGGTCCGCATCGAGATCGAGGACGGTGCCATTCGTACACTCGAAGTCGACGGCCAAAAGGTCGAACCGGACGCCTATGGCGCGTATGAGGCCCTCATCGATGACCTCGTCGGCGGACTCCAGGCCCCGCCGGCGCCACCGGCACCGTTCTACTTCCGTATGCCCGCCATCCCGGATATGCCGGACATCCCGGCGATCCCGCAGCTGCCGCCGGATTTCATGGACGGCTTCAACTTCTCGTTCGAAATGCCGGAGATCCCGGACATGCCGGAGATCCCGCCGTTCCCGCAGATCAGCATCAACCGGATTTTCCCGGGCGACGGATCCAGGATTTTCCTTTGGGATGGCACGGCGCAAAACGAATACAGGATCCTGACGGATTCCACCGCCGGAACGTCCAGGATGATGATCATCACGGGCGATGATACGACCATCGTCATGAGCCCGTCAATCTCCCTGCATGGCGACATGATCGAATTCCATTCCGGCGACCTGGACGCGGAAATGGAGGCCTGGCAGAAACAAGTGGAAGCCTTGCAACGGGAAGCCGAGGGGCGCGTCCGTCATTGGGAGCGGGACCTGGAGATGCGCGCCCGCGATGCGGAACGCCAGGCGGAGCAGCGCACCCGCGACATGGAGCGGGAAGCCCGCCGGCACTATGACCTTGGCCAGCAGCACCAGGACAGCGACCGGCAACGCATGGAGCGCGAGTACAGGATCTACGGGATGAGCCCTGCCGCCCCGAGGTTTGGCTCGCCCCAAGGCGCGCTCACCGATCAACTGATCCGGGACAGGTTGGTCGATCCCGGTGAAGAAGCGGAGGTGTTGCTCACGCCGGACAAGTTGCGGATCAACGGCAAGAAAATGCCGGACAATCTCCACCGGAAGTATCTCGACCTCTACGAGGCCCAACAGGGTGATCCGCTGACGGGCAATTCCCGCGTCGAGTTCACGACAAAGGCCCGCCAGCGGTTCTGATTCGTCCGGAATTCGGCGACCTCCATCGAAATCCGGCAGGTCCGTCTTGGAAACCGGCGTCCGGATGTGTAGATTTAGATTGATTTCTTCACCCACTCAATCCGTTGACATGAGATCATCCATCCTCTTGTTGTCCTTGTTGGTCTGCAGCCAATCGGCATTTTCCCAGACGTCAACGCCCTCCGCCCCATCTGCCAAGCGGATCACGATCACCCGCAGCCACGCGGATGCCGATGGCAAGACGGTCACCGAAGCCTGGATCGCGGAAGGCGAGTCGCCCGAGACCATCCTGCGGGATATGGTCACGGAGGCCGAAGGTATCCGCAAGGTCGAGATCGAGCAGTTCAACCGCTGGGGCGAGAAAGAGCCCATCTTTTATTTCCGTCGCGCCGGCGAACAGCCCGAGGTGATCACTGACGGACAGCCGAAGGACACCCAGGAATCCGATGATGCGGCCATCATGGCCTATCTGGCTGCCCGGGACGCCACAGGTGAGGAATCCCCGAAGCGCGTATTTCATGTCACCGGTTACGCCCGGCCCGGAA
>CAYMLN010000125.1:0-6752 GCA_964391045.1 uncultured Saprospiraceae bacterium | reverse complement strand
GGGAGTACTTCAATCCGCGCTTCGTGAGTATGAAGATCGATATGGAGAAGGGGCCGGGCCTCGAGTTCCGCAAGAAGTATCCGGTCTCGGCCTATCCCACGCTCTTTTTCATCGATGCGGATGAAAAGGTCGTGCAGAAATCCGTCGGGGCGAAGGATCCGGCTGGCCTCATCAGCCTGGCGGAAAGTGTCATGGCCGGGTACGACAAGAGCGCGAAATACGCGTCGGCCTATGAGGCCGGCGACCGTTCCTATGCGCTCGTCTACAGCTATGTCGCTGCGCTCAACAAGGCCGGCAAGCCGACGAACAAGATCGCCAACGAGTACATCGCCACGCAAACAGACCTCACCACGCCGGACAACCTTCGTTTCCTCCTGGAAGCGGCGACGCAGGTCGACTGCCAGTGCTTCGAGTACTTCGAGACCTATAAGGCGCAGATCACGGCACTCACCTCCGCGGAGACCGTCGACGACCAGATCCGTAAAGCTTGTGCCAATACCGTCACGCGCGCCATCGAGTTCGAGTCGCCTGAGCTCATCGCGCAGGCCGGGCAGGCGATGAAGCGGCATCTCCCGAAGGAGGCCGACTTCTTCATCTCGCAGAGCAACATCCAATACGCCCTCCAATTGCACCAGCTCGACGGGATCGGGGACAAGGTGGAGCAGCATGTCCGGAAGTTCATCAAGGGCGATCCGGCGCTCCTCGAGCAGATGGCATTGGACCTGGAGAAGTATGCCGCGGACGATCCCGCGGCCATGGCGCTGGCCGTGGACACCGCGGGCAAAGCGGCCAAGTCGGGGGAAACGAAATACGTGCTGACGTATGCCCGGCTGACCCAGAAAGTCGCCGGGAACGATCCGGCGGTCAAGATCCTCGACGAGGCCCTCCAGCGCATAGAGGATCAATCCAGCAAGGATTACATCGACCTCTCGGCGATGCGGAGCAAGATTCTCCGGGGCTGAAGCCAGGATTCCGGGACGGGCCCACAGTCGATTTTTACTGCCCCGGGACCGATCTCCAGGGGATGCATCATATATCAGAAATCCTGCATATGCCGGTGGGCGTATCCGTATCTTTGCCCCCCTGATCTGAATTCACCATGGCCAAGAAGAAATCGCAGCCGGAAACCCCCGAGGCGCTCCCCGGAACCCTCAAGGCGACCCATCTGCAGGGCATGTACCAGGATTATTTCCTGGACTATGCCTCGTACGTCATCCTCGAGCGCGCCGTGCCCGACCTCCAGGACGGCCTGAAGCCCGTGCAGCGGCGTATCCTGCACAGCATGGCGGAGCTGCACGATGGCCGGTACCACAAGGTGGCCAACATCATCGGGTTTACCATGCAGTACCACCCGCATGGCGACGCGGCCATCGGCGAGGCGCTGGTCAACCTGGGACAGAAGGACCTGCTCATCGACACGCAGGGCAACTGGGGCGATGTGCGCACCGGCGACTCCGCGGCGGCCCCGCGATACATCGAGGCTCGGCTGACGAAGTTCGCGCTCGAAGTTGCCGTCAACCCGCAAACCACCGCCTGGCAGGTCTCCTATGACGGCCGCCGCAACGAGCCCATCGCGTTGCCCGTGAAATTCCCGCTCGTGCTTGCGCAGGGGGTCGAGGGTATCGCCGTTGGCCTCGCGACAAAGATCCTGCCGCACAATTTCGTCGAGTTGCTGCAGGCCTCCATCAAGGTGCTCGAGGGGAAGAAGTTCAAGCTCTATCCGGATTTCCAGACCGGCGGCATGATCGATGTCACGGACTACCAGGGCGGCCAGCGCGGCGGCAAGGTCCGCGTGCGCGTCAAGATCGAGAAGCTGGACAAGACCACGCTCGCCATTCGCGATATTCCTTACGGGGTGACGACCGGCGCCCTGATCGAGTCGATCGTCAAGGCCAACGAGAAAGGGCAGATCAAGATCAAGCGGCTCAGCGACAACACGGCCGCCCACGTGGAGATCCTCATCGAGCTGCAGCCCGGCACGTCCCCGGACCAGACCATCGATGCACTCTACGCCTTCACGCAATGCGAGGTCTCGATCTCGCCGAATGCCTGCGTCATCGTCGACAAGAAGCCGGTTTTCCTGCCGGTGGAGGAGATGCTCCGCATCAGCACGTTCCATACGCAGGACCTCCTGCGCCAGGAGCTCGAGATCAAGTTGCACGAGCTCGAGGAGAAATGGCACTTCGCCAGCCTCGAGCGGATCTTCATCGAAAAGCGGATCTACCGCGACATCGAGGAATGCGAGACCTGGGATGCCGTCATCGAGGCGATCGGGACAGGTCTTGCGCGGTTCGTGGCCACGCCGTCGACCCGGACAAAGGGTGATAAGCGTCTCCTGCTCCACCGGGATATCACGCACGACGACATCGTGCGCCTGACCGAGATCCGGATCAAGCGGATCTCCAAGTACAACGCGTTCCAGGCCGATGAACTGATCCGGCAGGTAGAGGAGGAGCTGAAAGCCGTAAGGCATGATCTCGCCCATCTGACGGAGTATACGATCGCGTATTTCCAGCGGCTGCTCGACAAGTACGGGAAGGGTCGGGAGCGAAAGACGGAGATCACTACGTTCGACACCATCCAGGCCTCCGAGGTCATTGCCATCAACGCCAAGCTGTACGTCAACCGCCAGGAAGGTTTCATCGGATGGGGGCTCAAGAAGGATGAGTTTGTCACCGACTGCAGCGACCTCGATGACATCATCGTGTTCCGCAAGGACGGCAAATGCCTCGTGACGCGGATGGCGGAAAAGACCTTCGTGGGCAAGAACATCTTGCATGTCGGGGTCTGGAAACGCGGCGACGACCGGACCACCTACCATTTGCTCTATGTCGACGGCGAATCCGGACGCACGTATGCCAAGCGGTTCAACGTGACCGCGGTGACACGCGACAAGGAGTACGACCTGACCAAGGGCGGGAAGAATTCCAGGGTCCTCTATCTCTCCGTCCACCCGAACGGTGAAAGCGAGCGGGTGGAGATCCATTTGACGCCGGCCAGTGCTGCGCGCAACAAGATCTTCCCGTTTGAGTTCGAGACGCTCGGGATCAAGGGGCGCAATGCCGCGGGCAACATCGTGACGCGTTATCCCGTGCGGAAGGTTGCCCAGCTCGAGGTCGGCAAGAGTACGCTCGGCGCGCAGAAGTACTGGTACGACGAGGCAACGGGCCGGCTGAACAAGGACGAGCGGGGCATCTACCTTGGCTCCTTCGATACCGGCGACCAGGTGCTCACGATCTTTACCTCGGGCGAATATGAGATCGCGGAGTTCGATCCCGCCGGCAAGATCGATGTCAAGGACCTGCTGCATGCCGGGAAGTTCAGGCCGAATGCGCCGATATCCGCCGTCTATTTCGAAGGCGAGAAGCAGTGGACGATGGTCAAGCGATTCCTCGTGGAGACCTCGACCATCGGCCAGCGGTTTCGGTTCGTGACGGATCACAAGGATTCGCGCGTCTATGGCGTCTCGCTCGCTGAAGATCCGGTCTTTGAGATCGGCTATATGAGCCAGCGGCAGAAGATGACGGAAGAATTGCGGCCGGCCGAGGTCATCGACGTCAAGGGCTGGAAGGCGCTCGGCAACAAGGTCGTCGACAAGAAGCTCATCAGTATCCGGGCTGCGGAAGTGGCCGAGGAACCCGATGACGACACCGCGACTGCGGGTGAGGGCAGCGGCGCGGGCCGCCAGGGCGACCTGTTTGGCGGAACCGGCGAGGAGCCAAAGCAACCCCGCGAAAAAGGCGCAAAGAAGGGCCGTGACGGTTATCTCCATACCGGAGACACCGTCGAGTTCGACGTCTAGGCATCATTGCCCTGGTGACACCCGCGTGACGCGGATGGCCGAGAGGTCATCCACGAGCAGATTTCCGTCGTAGGCCTCGCGCTCCTTCCAGGTTGCCACCAGGTACAGGTTGCGGTAGGTGCCCGGGCATGTCCATTCCAGGGTGTAGCGTCGCCACTCCGGGTGGTCGATCAGCGGGGTTTCGGCCAACAACGTATTCTCGTGCGGATCATCATCCCGGAAGCCGAAGAGCTGAAGCCGGAGTGGCGCCAGATCACCCTCCGGGATGCCTTCCTGGAGGATCGGATGGACGGTGCTTCGCCGGGGCGACCATGCGCACCAGACATCCAGGGCGTAGCGGTGCCCCCTGATCATCGGGTACTTCAGGCGCTGCCCGAGGTTCTCGCGAATGCCGCTGCGGTAGGCGGCCAGGGCGATGTGCGTATCCCCGTGATGAGATGGTTCCGAGTCCCGGTAGAACCGGGTGAGCCGGAGTTGCTTCGGTTCGATCCCAGCCAGGAAGACTGGATGTGGCGTCCAGTCGGGCGGGATGACGAAATACTTGTTATAGGCATCAAAGGAGGGATTCCTGACCCGGATCCGGTCGGGTGATTGCCCTGAAACAGGCCACCCGGTGGAGACGAGCCAAAGGGCTATGGCAAATACCGGGAGCGTGGAAATTCCCATAAACCTAAAGTAGGATCTTTTGTTTTTTACCCCATTCCCGGCAGGGCTTTACGGCGCCTCCGGGATGAACCTTTTCCCCGGAAACCCATTTATTAAAGCGTAAACCGAACGCAACACCGTCGTTTTGACTAAGAAGGAATTGCTCGAAGGAGGTTGGATTGACCAGTACGTCCTGGGTCTGACCAGTGAGTCGGAGAACCATGAAGTGGAGCGGCTGGCCCATCTGTATCCGGATGTGCAGGAGGAGATCAACAAAGCGCGGGAGCGGTTGTGCAGCTCATTCAACCGTAACCTCACGCGCCCGGCGATGCGCCATGCCTTCCTGACCCGCCGGAACATGAAGCTGGTGTCTGCCCTGGCCGTGATCGGCGCCCTGGTGGCGATCGGCCTCATGTGGCGCGAGAATACCTTCCTGGCGCGTGATTACAGGACGCAATGCGACAACCTGGCGCGCGAGAAGGCCTTGAACCGGGCCTTGGCTGCCAAGCAGCGCAAGGCCGGAGAGACCGCCCAATTCGTCAACGCGGAAAATACCCGGCGCATCCAGATGCGGGGTTGCGAGGACACGCCGGAAGCCGAAGTGGTCGTCTACAAGTGCGTCTTGTCCGGGAAGATGATGATGCGCGTCATCGAGCTCCCCCAGCCGCCGGAAGGCGGGCATTTCGAGATCTGGGCCCGGGGACCCGGGACGGACAAGCCCGTGGGCCGATTGATCCCGCCGATCCATTATGACAGCCTTTACGTCCTCGACACGGCCCTGCACAGTACGGCCCTCGCCATCACGGCGGTCGATCCGGCGCGCAAGTCGCGCGAGCCCGTTTGCCTGGCCGCGATCAGTTCCCGGTAAGGCGGCTTCTTCGGCCTGTTCGGGCGCTGGTCCCTGTTGATCCGCTTTTCGTTATCTTGTTTGTCAGTTCGGGCAAGTTCATGACGGCTTGTCCGGAGGAATGCCGGTGAATTCAATGACAGGATGATGAAAGCTGTTGTGACGATCCTGATAGGTGCCTGGATCCTCTTGGCTGCGGGCTGCGTCACGCCGCCTTCGGCGTTGGAGAATCCCCGGCAGTATGTGGACGACAATCCTGTCTACAAGGGCCGATATCCCGTCTCATTCGCCCCGAATGAGCAGCCGCTGCGGTATGGGTATCACTATATCGTCTCGAAGCGCTCGGGAGGGTTTCTCGTGCGTGTGTACCATCCGGAGAAACGTGTGATGACGGCCACGGAGTCCTATGGCACGACGGAGCTTAACCTGTTGCACGGTCCGTGCACACGGTTTTGGGATGACGGATCCATCCGCGAGCAGGGGAGCTATCAGTTCGGCCGGCGTCACGGCCTCTGGCTCGAATGCCAGCCGGAGTCCGGCAAGGCGCGATCGGGCATATACCTCAATGACAAGCGTGACGGTCTCTGGACCCAGGTCGACTCCGCCGGGCAGGTGGAGTACACGCAGATGTACCAGGAGGGCCTCCGGCACGGAAAATATGTGAAGTACGATTCGACCGGTGAAAAAGTCAATGAGGCGATCTACCGGGCGGACACCCTGGTCTCCTCGCTTTTCCCGTTGCCTGATGAACGTCTTCCTATTCTCCGGGAATGCCTTGACGATGAGAACCCCGCGGCGTGCACGCAGGCCCGGCTTACGGCATTGGTGGCGAAAGGCATCCGTTATCCGGCGGAAGCCCGGGAGGCTGGCCTGCAAGGCACGGCCTGGCTGAGGTGGGATGTACTTCCTGACGGCCGGGCGGTTGATCTTCGATTGCCCCAGGCTCTATGCGATCCGATCGAGGCCGAATGCCGGCGCGTATTCGCCGGGTTTCCGGCATGGGCGCCCGGAACGGTCAATGGCCAGTCGAAGAAGATGACGGTTACGCTGCCGGTTAAATTCAATTTTCAATAGCCGGAAGGGGCGTTTTTGGGCGGCAAGACCGGAAAGGGATGGCGAATCGACGAGGCCCGCAGGCTCACCCGATCAGCCGCCCAATCATTGGTTTGCCGATAATCCGGCCAGGACACGGATATTCAGGTCCATTACGAACACGCCGCCGGCATGCGCCTCAATCGACTGGGCCATATTCTTCTCCTGCTGTTTTGCCTGGCCCGGCATGACGTTGCAGCCCAGTGGCGGCCCCCGGTTCCCTTTGAGGTGGGATCGGCTGAAGGGTTGCCGGCGGAGATCTATGACATGGCGCAGGACACTGCCGGGTTCATGTATTTCGGGACGAATACGGGTCTTTACCGCTACGACGGCCATACGGTCGAATATTTCGGGCATGACCCGACC
>CAYMLN010000124.1:0-6755 GCA_964391045.1 uncultured Saprospiraceae bacterium | reverse complement strand
TCAATCAATTCAACATTTAAACAATTAAACATTTAAACAATTAAACATTTAAACAATTAAACATTTAAACAAACCTGGTTATCTCCCTGGATGCCCAGGTATATTCCGCCCCAGCACAATATCCCGCGTACCCGCTATCAACATTCCATCCTGATGGGACGACCCTTTGAACTCAGGACGGATAAGACCTGACGCTATCTATAAATGTCTCTCCGGTGTCCCACGTCTATGACGTCCACCAGGAGTACCTGATCATCGATTTCGTAAAGGATTCGGTAGTTGGCTACACGAATGCGGTAACCCTCCCGGCCCCTAATCTTCTTGTATCCCGGCGGACGAGGATCATCGGCCAAGTCGTAAATGGCGGTCTTGATACGGGAATAGAAGGGTTCATCAATCTCCTCCAGCGCCTTGATGGCTTGCCTCCGCAAGACGACCCGGTAGGCCATTCAGGATTTTTCCCGGCGTCTGGCTTCAATCAGGCTGAACGCCTCATCCAGCGGAAGGGTAGGCTCATCGGCAGCTTTGGCTGCGTCATACCGCCGGATATCATCCAGTTCGTCCAACTCCTCCAATAGGGCCTTGTACTCCTCTATCGGGAGCACAACGGACAATTTCTTGCCCGTATCATCAGTGATGTATTTCGGATGCATGGACCTCATTGGCGACGGTAGTGATTGTGCCTTTTTTCTTTTATTACGCTAAAATTAGGGAATTCGTTCTTTTGAGGAAAGAGATGCAGGTAGGACGACGTGAGGAAAGGTTCTATCCGGAGTCGGGGTATTCCGTTTTTTTTTTCACCACAGATACCTCAGATTGCGCACAGATGCGCACAGATTACAATGTTGGGGAACTTTGCGTCTTAGCGTCTTTGCGCGAGTTTTGGGAAACGGTAAACGAGAATGTCTCTTTACAATATCAATCCCTTCAACATTTAAACACTTAAACAATCCTGGCTACCTCCCCGGATACCCCGGTATATTCCTTCCCAGCACAATATCCCGCGTGCCCGCCATCATTGGTCCATCTGGCCGCAACGTCACGACCCCGTTGCCACCGCGGAGTTCCAGGGTACGACGCTTGTCGGGTGTCAGGATCGGGTCGTCGTCGAAGAGGATGTCGTCGATGTAGTATTCGTTGATCGCGGGTTCCTTGATCGTGAGGTGGATGTGTGCCGGATCCGAACCGCCGGGGTAGGGGGCAGGGCGCACGGTGTAGATCGTGTACCGGCCTGCGGCATCGCTTTTCACCCAGCCGCGGAGATATCCGTGCAGTGTGGCGCCATGCGGAAGGTCTTTTCGCTGGACATAATGGCCTGTCACATCGGTGTGGTAGTAGTAGAGTATGATGTCCGGCGCAGGTGCCTTTCCGTCGGCGGCATAGATCGTTCCGGAGATCCGTATCCGCTGGCCGTCTTGATTCCAACCTGCCGAAGTATCAATGCTATTCACATTGTCTGGCAAGCCCTCGTAAATAAGCTCGGCATTTTCAAATGGGCCACCGACGCGCACGGTATTGGTGGCTGCGGAACCTGACTGATCGTCTTGCACCTGGCGAATAGGTGAAGGGCGCGTACAGGCGATCATGAGGCTAACCGCCGACAACAGGATGATCGGGCTGGACATGTGGTGTGTTTAGCGAAAAATACGCGCTTATCCGACGCTTTGGTAGGCCCTTGCGGCCAACCAATGATCCGCCAGGACGAGGGCGGCCATGGCTTCGACGACGGGCACGGCGCGGGGTACGACGCATGGGTCGTGGCGTCCCTTGCCGGTAAGCGTGACGGTCTCGCCGGCGGTGTTGACCGTCTGCTGGTCGAGCATGAGGGTCGAGACGGGCTTGAAGGCCAGGTGGAGGACGATGGGCATGCCATTGGAGATGCCGCCCTGGATGCCGCCGGAGCGGTTGGTCACCGTGCGGAGGCCGTCGTCGGCGCTCACCCACACGTCGTTGTGTTCGCTCCCGCGCATCCGCGCGGCCGCGAAGCCGCTCCCGAATTCGAATCCCTTGCACGCGTTGATCGTGAGCATGGCGTGGCCAAGGTCGGCGTGCAGCTTATGGAAGACCGGGTCGCCCAGGCCCGGCGGGCAGCCCGTGATCACGCAGGTGATCCGTCCGCCGACGGTGTCGCCGTCCGCCTTCACGGCGAGGATGAGTTGCTCCATGTCCGCGGCCACATCCGGGTCGGCGCAGCGCACCGGATGCGATTCGGCGAAGGTCCAGTCCAGTTGGTCCGGTTCGCGCCCGCTCACGATTGAACCGACGCCGGTGACGCCGGCATGGATGTCGATCGCCGTGCGGCGCAGCAGCATCTTCGCGAAGGCGCCGGCCGCGACCCAGTTGAGCGTCTCGCGGGCTGACGAACGTCCGCCGCCGCGCGGGTCCCGGATGCCGTATTTCTGTTCGTAGGCGTAGTCCGCATGCGACGGCCGGTAGGCCATGGCGGCCTCCATATAGTCGGCCGGACGCGCATCCTGGTTGTCCGTGACCAGCAGGATTGGCGCGCCGGTTGTGACCCCATTGTGGACGCCTGAGAGTATCCGGACCTCATCTTGTTCATTGCGTCCCGTGGTCAGGTCCGATTGCCCCGGCCGCCGACGGCGCATTTCCATCTCGAGGAATTCCAGGTCGACCGGTAATCCCGGCGGGCAGCCGTCGATGATCACGCCCATGGCGGGGCCGTGCGATTCGCCGGCGGTGGTGATGCGGAAGAAGCGGCCGAAGGAGTTTGCGCTCATCTTGATTCGGGTTGAAGATAGGTATTAGGGGGCGTAGATGAATTGTGATCCTTGGCGGGCTTGATGGGTCGAGACAGTCGAGACGGTTGAGACAGTTTAGAGACGAAATACTGCAGCCCTAAACTGTCTCAACTTTCTAAACCTTCTCAACTGCCATATCCCGGTAATATTTCCATCGTCACCGCAATCCCGCTAAAGGGCCACATCTCCTTTGAAAATCCGCCTAATTTTGCCGCCTCATGTCCCGGCTCATCGATATCTCACCCCAGGCGGAGGCCCAGCTCGAGTTCCACAAGGTGCGCGAACTGCTGGCCGGCTATGCCCGCGGGGAGGAGGGCCGCGAGGCTTGCCTGGCGCTGCATGCCATGGCTGACGAACGAGCCGTGCGCGAGCGGCTTGATGAGGTCTACACGTATGCCGACATGAGCAACTTGTCCACGCGGCCGCAGCTTGCTGCGTATGAGGACATTCGCGATCCGCTCAAACGCTTGTCGGTCGAGGGCTATGTCCTCGCCCAGGACGAGATCCACGAGGTCGGACGGCAGCTCGAACAGACGGAGCTGCTGTTTCGCTTTTTCGAGAAGCCGGACAACCGGCGCGACTACCCGGCGATCCATGCCTGGATCGGTCATCTCGAGCATCCCGGGAAGTTGATCAAGGAGATCCGGAGGATCCTCGATGAGAAGGGCGATGTGCGCCCCAATGCCTCGCCCGAGCTGCAGGCCATCGCGCGCAATATCGAGTATGAAGAGGGCCGGCTCAACCGCGAGTTTGTCCGCCTGGTGGGGAAGTACCGGCAGGAAGGTTGGCTGGCCGATCCGGTGGAGTCTATCCGCTCCGGCCGGCGCGTGCTGTGCGTGCAGGCCGAATACAAGCGCAAGGTCAGCGGGATCATCCACGACGAATCGACGACCGGCCGCACAGTATTCATCGAGCCGGAACTGATCGTCGAGATCAATAACGCGATCATCGAGTTGCAGGCCGACTTCAAGAAGGAGGTCTATCGCCTGCTCAAGGCGCTGTGCGAGACGCTGCATCCGCACGTCTTCGCGCTGGAGCAGGTCGCCGGGTTGATCGTCCATTGGGACCTCATCCAGGCCATGGCGCTGCTGGGCAACAGCTATGGCGGCCAGCGGCCCCGGGTCCAGGCCGAGCCGGTGTTGCATCTCGTGCGCGCCCGGCACCCTTTGTTGCAACTCAAGAACAAGGGGTCGGGCAAGCCCGTGATCCCGTTCGATCTCGTCTTGCACACGCCCAACCGCCTGCTCATCCTCAGCGGACCCAACGCGGGCGGCAAGTCGATCCTGCTCAAGGCCACCGGCCTGATCCAGCTGATGGCGCAATGCGGGATGCTCATCCCGGCCGACGGCGGTTCGACGATCGGCATCTTCACGCAGATCCGCGTCGACATCGGCGACCAGCAGTCGATCGAGGAGGACCTGTCGACGTACAGTTCGCGCCTCAAGAACATGCAGCAAACGCTAACCGCGGCCGACGAATCCACCATGCTGCTGATCGATGAGTTCGGGTCCGGCACGGATCCGAAGATGGGCGGCGCGATCGCCGAGGCGATCCTCGACGCGCTGGTGCAGCGGAAGGTCCAGGGGATCATCACGACGCATTATCCCAACATCAAGATGTACGCCCACAAGACGAAAGGCGTCGTCAATGGTGCGATGCTTTTCGATAAGGAGAACATCGTGCCCACCTACCAACTCAAGATCGGCAAGCCGGGCAGTTCGTTTGCCTTCGAGATCGCCGAGCGCACGGGGCTGCCTGAGGAGGTCATCGCATACGCGCGCAAGCGCGCAGGCCACCAGGCCATGGAACTCGAAGACCTCATTCACGACCTCGACGACAAGACGCTCCAACTCAGCACCTCGATCAAGACGATCCAGGAGCGGGAGAAAGAACTCGACCGGCTCATCGCCAACTACGAGCAAATGCGCCTCGACCTCGAGGTGAAGCGGAAGATGCTCAAGATCGACCAGAAGAAAGCCGCCCTCGCCGAGGCCAGCCAGTTCGGCCAGGAGATGAACAAGCTCCTCCGCGACCTCCGTAAGGAAAAGAACGAGGAAAAGGCAAAGGAACAGGCAGAAAAGCTGAAGGCCCGCCAGCAGGTGGTCACGGCCGAGCTCCAATCCCTGACCGGCGAGGTGCTGGAGGTCCAGCCGAGCCGGCCGCTCGCGGTGGGTGATCATGTCAAGTTGCGCAGCACGCAGCAGTATGGGCTGGTGGCGCGGATCGAGAAGGGAAGGGCGGAGGTCATTGTCGGCCAGTTGCGCATGACCTTGCCGCTGAGTGAGCTCGTGCCCTCCGGCGCGCCGGTGGAGACCAACGCCCACCGGAGCATCAAGACCGATACGGGAGATTATACCCGCTTCGAGAACGAACTCGACATCCGCGGCATGTTGCCCGAGGAGGCCACGCGGTTCGTCGAGCGGTTTATCGACGCCTCTTTCCTCAGCAGCCAGTCCCAGGTGCGCATTGTGCACGGGAAAGGAACCGGTGTGCTGCGCAAACTTGTTGAACGCATCATGAAGGCCTATCCCTTCCAGTCGGTCTATCACCCCGACCGGACGGAGGGTGGCGACGGCGTGACGATCGGCGTTATTTAGGCAGTCCTTGCAGCCAGTCGAGGCGACCGCCGTAGATCAGGTAGAGGGCGACGCCTGTCAGGACCGGGACGAGGATCGAGATGAGCATGACCTTGAGGTACCAGCGCGGGATGCGGGACGGTTCGATCCAGTCGGCGACGAGGGAGAGGATGAGCAGGACGAGCAATACCGACGGCAGGATCAGCGTCATGTAGCTGGCCACGTATTCGTTCCACAGCCAGAGGCAGGCGTACAGCACGGCCTGCGCCAACGCGATGATGGCGAGCGGAAAATGCTTGTCGTCATGGTGTTTCGCGGCGATGGCGGCCCGGATGCTTGAAGCCGAAAGATAGTTTTGATTGACCGACATTTGCGATGATGAGAATCCTTTTCCTTTTCCTCCTGTTGACCGCCTTCGGGATGGCCGCCACGGCGCAGACCGAAGCCGAATACGAGGCCGAGTACGCCCGCCGCATCCAGCTCGAGATGATCAACGACGTCTATATCCCGCGTGACCTGGACGAGGCCTTTGTCGAGCTGGGCCGCCTGGCCGACCCGACGGGCATCGAGAAGTTCAAGGCGGCGCCGGAAGAGGAGATCAGCCGCAAGCTCCATTTCGGCCTCGGCCGCTGGATCCTGATCAACTGGGGACTGGAGGACGGGTCGCGGTATTCCCATTTCCTGCGGGAGAAAGGTATCACCACGCCCGACGACATGGTGCGCGTCACGATCGTGACCTGGCACCGGCACCTCAACGGACGCCCGCTCGACCTGGACAAGGAAGTCGCCCTGATCCAGGAGCGTATGAAGAAGGAACAGGCCGAACGGGAAGCCAACAAGGTCATCGTCAAGAAGGAGACCCGGCCGCACCAGCCGGAGAAGGAGGATTAAGGTCCTGCCTCGTCAGACCACCTTGTCCGCGCAGTACGAGTTCGCAAAGGCATCCGGCTTCGCCTTGAAGACGACACCCATCCCGAGGATGTAGCCCATCGCCTCCCGCAGCGCCTCGTTGGACTTGAAGTGCGGGTCCGTGTTGATGTCGGCATGCACCTCCAGCCCGATATCGTATTCATCGAGGAGGTCGCACAGCTTGTAGGCCACGTCGACCGATTTCCAGACCTCGGTGATCATCCGCTCCCGCAGGCTCACCACCTTCTCGGACCGTTCGTTTCGGATAAACATGAATCCGCCCTTCTTCTCGCGGAGAAAGACAATGACGGTGGCGTATTCCGTCGCTGTGCCGCGCACCAGGGAGTCCGTGCCGATGCAGACCTTCAACTTGTACCCCTGACTGATCTCCTCCTCGACGGTTGAGCGGACCGCATCAAGCAGTTCACCCCGGAGCCGGTCGCCGTTTAATCTGCGCCAACTCATGGGGGCTGTGTTTGGTTATGCTAAAGCTAAGTAAATCAATGAACAA
>CAYMLN010000123.1:0-6766 GCA_964391045.1 uncultured Saprospiraceae bacterium | reverse complement strand
ATGTAATGCCTTTGTCCAACTTCGTTTCATATGATGGGAAAACTTCATAAGATTTTACGTACTTCGCCATGACGTCCCCCATCCGGCGGGATGTGAGGTCTCATTTGTTTTCCGAAAAAAGTACCCTGTCCGGGCAGCGAATCGCCCGGGCTTCGATATCCATTCTATAAACCAACCGCTATGCACAGACTGCCCCCCTTCCTATTCTGTTTCCTGCTCGTTTCCGCACTGTTACAGGCAGAAGGCACGCGCGAACTCGCGCCCAACGGGTCCATCCAAATCAATGGCAACGAGACCACCGACCTGGCGGCCCTGCACATCAACAATCCGAGTTACAACAGCTTCGCCTCGTACACCAACCCCGATCCGCAGAGCCGGCTCTATATCCACATCACGGACCCGGTGAAGGAGTGCATTTATCTGGGCTTCAGCTACGGGCATGCCAACGTGTCGGCCCCCAACCCGCCGGCGCAGGCGTTCGAGTTCAGGATCAAGGACCCCAACGGCAATGTCGTCTATGGCCCGCAGGTCGTCAACCTGGCCTCAGCCAATATCCTCAACTGGACCGAGGGCCATACCGGGCCTTCGCAGTTGTACGGCCCCGGCGGCTATGACGCGTTCGAGGTCAGCTCGGCCGATCTCGTGGCCGGCGGCTTCAGCGGCAAGGGCGATTATTTCATCGAGTTCCGCAACGCGGGCGACACGGACTTCCTCATCGACTTTTGGGACATTACGGTGGTCAACTGCGAGGGCGCGGCACCGCAGGAGCGCAAAGGTCGACTCTGGTCCTACAACTGGTCGATCTTCGCCGTCAACGATTACGGGTTCCCCAACCGACCCTTTAACGGGGCGTTCTACGTCTGCGCGCCGGACCCGGACAATGTTGACGCAAGCTTCGTGACCCGGATCGACTTTAACGGCTCCGGCTTCCGGCCGGCGGCCTTCAACATCGCGTTCAATAGTTTCGGGATCCAGAACACGGGCAATGTGATGGAGGACCGTCGCAGCGTGGAGAACACCAACGCCACGCGCGCGGAATATTCCATCTTCCTCAACGATCCCATCGAGATCTGTACGACTGCAGCGGTGGGCGAGATCGAACTCCTCGGTGTCAGCACCTGCGACGGCGAATCGTATTGCATCAAATTTGTCGCCTCCAAGGCTGGCCAGGTGGACCTCCTGCTCGACTTCGACGGGAATGACAACATCTATACG
Organism: uncultured Saprospiraceae bacterium; assembly: GCA_964391045.1. Lineage (GTDB taxonomy): Bacteria > Bacteroidota > Bacteroidia > Chitinophagales > Saprospiraceae > Opimibacter. Next base: position 5,551 of record CAYMLN010000123.1, on the reverse strand, counting down.
CCCGGTACCGCTGACTTGATGGTTGCGCGTAACGTATCCCAGGGGGAGGTGAATCTTCCCGTCTGCATCGAGTGGGACGGCCGAAACGGACTTGGCGAGCTTGTCGTCGGCACTGGCGGCGCCACGATCCCGGTTCTCATCGCCTATGCGCAGGGGATCTACCATTTCCCGATCTATGATGCGGAATTGATGACCACCGGCGTGCGTGTCCAGGCGGTCCGCCCCGCAGCGCCCGACCCGCTGCTCTTCTACGACGATTCGAACATTACGGTACCGTCCGGGAGCGGCGAGCCCTCTACCCAGTTGAGCGGCTGCGTCGCCCCATGCCACCGTTGGCTTAATTACACGCAGCCCAATACGCCCGGCTTCGGCAATCTCCATACGATCAACACCTGGTGGTTCAACCAGCTCATCGTGCGCCAGGACGTCTTCCTGGAGCCGGCCTATCTCACGTGCGATATCAGCGGTCCCGCCGAGCTCTGCTCAGGCGGCGTGGCGGAGCTAACGGTCCTGCCCCTGACAGCACCGGAAGGCGCGGAAACACCCGAGATCATTGATTACGCCTGGACCGGTACCAATATTCTGGGGCCCGCAAATGGTCCTGGCGTCATCATTGGATTGGCTGGGATTTATCAAGCCAAGCTGACCTGGGTAAACAGCGTCGGGGATACCTGCCATACGGTCTGTGAGTATGTCGTGCACCCCATACCGCCGGATACGTCGTCGATCGATACGCTGATCCTTGCAGGTGAAACGGTGACGATCAACGACGAGGTCTACAGCGAATCCGGCGAGTACGTGCAGTATCTGACCACCGCCGAGGGATGCGACAGTATCCTGCTTATCTCGGTGACGGTGATCAACACCGTGATCCTGTACGACCTTGATGCCTGCAAGTCCTTCACCAACGACGGATCTGCAATGGATTACACGGAGTTCGGGGCCGAGTATCCGCAGCCGCTGGCCTGCGCGGACCTGGCGGCTTCGATCCTCTTCCGCGATCCGGCGAACATGAACAAGCACTCCTGCACGCCCGGCGTGTTCAACACGCCCGCGATGTGCGTGAGTTCGCTCGACGATTGTACGTATGATCCGGGCAACGATGCCTCGGTCGAGTTCAGCATCGCGGTGACACCGGATGCGGATACGGCCGTTGTCCTCACGGGATTGTCCTTTTACGAACGGGCGCCGATGATGTTCGACTGGATCAGCGGCCCGAGCGGCGGTAATAACCCGCCGACACTGTTTGGCTTCCGGGTGCTGAAGGATGGCGTGGAGATCTACCGCGACGAGGCGGTCCCGACGCAGGAAGCCTGGCACGAGGTCAGCTTCGATTTCACCGGCCTCGAGGATTTTGTCACGCTGGTGCCGGCCACGTATACGTTCGAGTTCCTGCCGTATTGCCTGGCGGGTACGATGGATACAGTGACGGCCTGGGACATGGATCACATCCGCGTGTTTGCCTCCTGTGCATCGCCGTCAATCCTCGATCCGACCATTTCCGGTCTTGTCGTCGACGTGCAAGGCAATCCGTTGGAAGGCGCTACGATCCTGCGCGCCCAGACGTCGGATTTCACTTCGGTACAATCCACACAATCGGATGAAACAGGTGCATTCGCATTCCCGAATGTCGTCAGCGGCGCTGATCATTATCTCCGCGGGCACAACGTCACCGGCTGGCTCGACGGCGTGAATACGCTCGACCTGGTCGCGATCCAGCGCCATTTGCTCGGTCAAAGGCTTTTTGAATCCCCGTATCAATATATCGCGGCCGATGCCAATAACAGCCGTTCGGTTTCCGCCATCGACCTCGTCGAACTGCGCAAGCTGATCCTTGGCAAGTATGACGTCCTTCCGAACAATACAAGCTGGCGTTACGGGCTTGCGGCCGCCCCGCCGACGCTCGAATCGCCGTGGGACATGAAGGAGGTGCTGGCCCTGACGCACCTGACCGAGGCCTTCACCTCGGCCGACTTTGTCGGCGTCAAGGTGGGCGACGTCAATGGGATCACCGCGGGAGTCTCGGGTGGCGGACTTGAAACCCGCAGTTCAACCACGTGGTCGATCATCGCGGACGCACCCGTTCGCCGCCCCGACGGCGCGTGGACCGTGACCCTGCGCGCCTCGACGACAGCGACGACATACGGCCTGCAGGCCGAGTGGGCCGCAACGGGTTTTGCGATCCGCGACGTCGTGCCCGGTGCGATCGACGTCCGGGCTGACGCCTGGCATATTCGTCATGACGGGGTCATGCGCATGAGCTGGAGTGTCGGCGAGCATGTTCGCGTGGAATCCGGTGAAGTGCTGATGACGCTTGTGCTTGATCCTGTTCAGGCCAATCGCACGACACCCCGCCTGGACTTGCGGGAAGGCAGCTTCCGCGCAGAGATCTATGTCGGCGATGAGCCTCGGGCGATTCCGCTCGAACTGTCTGTTCCAGGCCAGGAGGCGTCGGGTCATGCCATCGCCTTTACGGTAAGCCCCAATCCCGTAGGGCAGGATATGGTCCTGCAGTATCATCTGGCCACGGCAGGCCGCGTCACCCTGACGGCATTCGGCCTGGATGGCCGCGTGATCGGCCAACACGTCCGCGGGGGTGAAGCCGGCGTCAACCGGTGGTCCATGTCTGCCGCCAACCTGCTGGGCAACCATTCCGGCATGGCCGTGCTGCACCTGGTGACGCCTGACGGGACGGCGACCGCGCGCATCGTGCGGCAATAGTATAAGATCCGGGTATCGGAAGGGGCGCATCCGTTCAGGATGCGCCCCTTCCTTTTTCCGGGTCAGGACGCGCTGACGATGTCGTTGCGCGTGCCGGCGACGAGGGCGACCACTTCGGAGATCAGGATTTCAGGAACGTGGAGTTCCTGCAGGGTGTTGACCAGTTGCTCGGCCACGGCTTCGAAATGCATATCGGTCAGTTGCATGTGGTGATGGGCTTCACGCATGGACTTCCCTGTATATGGGATGGGCGCGCCAAGGGCATAGGCGAGGAATCCCTTCAGTTTTCCCGATTGCCGGTCCATGTCGATGTGGCGGAAGAAATGGGCGATGCGGTCGTCAGCGATCACCTTGCCGTAGAAGCGGTCGACGGCGGCCTCGACGGCCGGCATGCCGCCGATCCGTTCGAAGAGTGTGGAGGATTTGGTTTCGGTCGTGTGCATATGAAATTGCGTTTAGGTGCGATCAATGGCCGGCTGTGCGTTGCAGGCATTCGTCGGCTTTCCGGAGCAGGTCGTTGAGTTGCGCATGCTGCTCGTTCAGGCCCTGGATGGCCACGACGGTGAGCGCGTCATACGCTACGCCGTAGTGTTCGCCATCCGGATTGACGGCCTCGGGAAAGAAAGCTTCGGCTTCCTGGGCAATCACGCCGATGTCACCGGGTCCATCCGGTGCGTAGGTGAAGGTGTATCTGTACAATCCGAGTCGGCGGATCCTGTCGAGGACAGGGCCATAGGGCATGATGTCTTCCTTGAACCGGGCGTCGGACAAGGCCACCCATGCCCCGCCGCCGTTGTAGGAGACGTACGCCAGGAGGTTGGCGTCGCGATATACCATGAGGTTTCCGGTGGCATTGGCAGGCGTGAGGTTCCAGATGGTCGTCCCGCGGGCAATGCCCAGGCCGAAGCCTTCCGACTTGATGTGCAACGTAGCATCGGGCGCGGTCGTCCCGATGCCGACGCGACCGCCGAGGGGATTGACATAGGTGTCCTCGTCGCTGTTGCCGTTCACGTAGAGGGGCGTGTTGGAGTCAATCTCATTGCCGTCCAGCAACAGGCTGTTCGAGGAAGGGGAAACGATCATGACGGGCGCGGTGACGCCGTTGTTTTCCGATGTCCGGTGGAGCCGAAGGACGGCCTGCGCGCTCGACGATGTAGGACTGAAGACGAGCAGGTCGTTGCCCGCGATCCATGACGGGTTGCTCGCGCCGATGTACCAGTCGTTAAGGCCGTCGGCGGGATTGCGCAGCGCGATCTGCATGTCCGCGTCCCGCACGTTGAGGGCGGCGTTGAGCGGGCTCGATCCGATCCTGACTCGCCCGCCGTCCGGGCCGAGGATCACCTGCCCTTCGCCGAACCAGGTATTACCGCCGTGGGCTTGAAGGTGGAGTGTCGCTGCATTGACGCCATTCCGGGCAAGGATCTCATCCGGATCCATCACGATGTTTGCGCCGCCGGACTCACCGATCATCAGGTAACCATCCGATGTATTGGACGCTTCTTCCCCGTCGAAGATATGCAGCCGCGTCACGGGAGTCCCCATGCCGATTGCGGTGAAATGATCCGGGGTGATCCGCACGGCGTCCGTGCCGATCGTCGCGAAATTATCCATGCCGGTGAGGAGCCTGAAATTCCCGTTGATATTCGCCAGTTTCCAATCGCGGGCATTGGATGCGGCATCGCCGCGGACCAGTTCGAAGCCGGCTTCCGAGGATCCTGCATTTGTCGCGTGAAGGCGCAGGAATTGGTTGCTGCTCCCGTGGATTTCAAGTTGGCGGGCCGGGGCAGTCGTGTTTATGCCCACGCGTTGTTGGGCCTGGGCGAATGAACCCATGAGGACCAGGGCGGCGAAGATGATGCCGTGATGGATGGACGATTGCATATGGCGGATGGCGATGTGCATGGTGGATTTAATTGGAGGTTGACGTCATGAGCGAATGGAGTTCCGTGGAGAGCCGGTCGATCTCGGCTTGTTGTTCTTGCAGCGCTTTCAGCAGCAGAACGGAGAGTTTGCTGTAGGCCACGCCGATGCCAGGGCTGTCGGCCACTGCGATCTCAGGAAAGATCGGCGCGACATCCTGGGCGATCAGTCCGATTTGTTCACTTGTCGCGCCAAGGCCTTTGTAGCGATAGCGGAGAGGTGTCAGGTCCAGCAAGCGGTCGAGGACCGGTTCCAACGGGCGGATGTCCTGCTTGACCCGACGATCGGAGATGGTCTCCCATTGCCCGGTGATGCCGTTGACCCGGCCCACGATGAAGCCGTTTTTCCGGAAACCGAGCCAGTTGAATTCGGTGTTTGCGTCGATCTCCCAGAATTTCCCCGAATCTTCGAGTCGCAGGGCCGGATCCGTTCCTGAGGTCCTGACCTCAAACGCGTTTGTCGGATCATCAGTCCCGACGCCGACCCGTCCGCCGTTGACATTGAGCAGGGTATGCTGTTGCGAGTTGCGGTTGATGTGTATCGCATCGGAGAGCCCGTCGATCTCGTTGCCGTCGAGCAGCAGGGTTTGTGATGCACCGGAGCGGATCATGACCGGAGCGATGGTCCCGTTGTTTTCGGTCACGTCGACCAGGCGCAGCACCGCATCGTTGGATGACGTGGTCGGGCTGAACACAAGGCGGTTGTCCCCCACGGTCCATCCTCCATTGGTCGTGCCCAGGTACCATGAATTATCCTCGTCCAGTAGATTGATGAAGGCTAACTGGAAATTTTCATCCTCGATCGAAAGGCGGGCCGGCAGGACTGTCGTCCCGATGCCAACGGACCCGCCGCCGTCGGCGAGTAACACATTGCCGCCGTTTTCGCCGATGTAGGTCGCGCCATTGTTCCC
>CAYMLN010000122.1:0-6826 GCA_964391045.1 uncultured Saprospiraceae bacterium | reverse complement strand
TTAGCTTTTCACCTATTCTCATGAATCAAATCGCCATCGTCTCATCGAGCATCCGCCAGGGCCGCAACAGCCACCGTGTCGCCCTGTTCCTCGAGCGCCTCGCCCGCCAGCGTGACGGCGTGACGACGGACATGATCGACCTGGACGCGCTCGATTTCCCGCTGTTCGACGAGCGGCTGAAGTTTCAGGCCAACCCCATCCCTGCGCTCGTGGATTACGCCGCGCGGATCCGCAATGCCGACGGCGTCATCATCGTCACGCCGGAATATAATGGCGGATACCCCGCCAGCCTGAAGAATGCGCTCGATGTGCTGGTCGACGAGTGGCGGCGAAAGCCGGTAGCCATCTCAACGGTGTCCAACGGCGTATTCGGCGGCATGCAGGTCATCACCTCGCTCCAGTTTTCCTTGTGGAAAATCAAGGCCTGGACCGTGCCGGCCATGTTCCCCGTCCCCAAGGTCCAGGATGCGTTCACGGAAGACGGCACACCGACGGATCCGGCCGCGACCGAGAAGCGGGCGAATGCATTCCTCGACGAACTGTCGTGGTGCATGGAGGCGGCACACCGCATGAAACAAGGTGCCTGAAGACAGGACCAGAACAAACCGGCTTGCATCGATCACGACAGTGTTGTAGTTTGGAGTACATTAAATAGTATTTCCGTGAAGTACTCCGTCCACATCGACATCCGCAAGCCGCTCGAGGAGGTCTATTCGCTCTTCATCGATCCGCAGAACTACCCGGAATGGATGGACGGATTCATCCGCATTGAGCCGCTCGAAGGAACGCCCGGTGAGCCCGGATCCACCACACGGTTCGTATTCAAGTCCGGCTCCCGTACCATGGAGATGACAGAAACGATCCTTTCGGTCGACGCGCCACATAGTGTTACGGTTCGGTTCAACGCCAACGGCGTGGACAATGTCGTCACCACCCGGCTCGAACGCATCTCCGACGACGTCACGCGCTGTCATAACGACCAGGAGTTCCGCTTCCGCGGCATCATGGCACTGGTCAGCCGCCTGATGCCCGGCGCCTTCCGCAAGCAGTCGTTGAAATACCTCGAGGCCTTCAAGGCCTTTGCGGAGCGCACGTGATCCCAGATTACGAGTAACATTTTTCGCCTTCGCGACACTTTGCTGTAAAGTGTTCGATGCGCCCGCCATTTGAAGGTGACTTTCTGGCTCCTGTCCTGCGGGAGGAGGAGGTGCATGTGGTGTTCTTTCTGACCCTGGTCTGCGCGAAGCGCGAGTACCGGCTGGGCCATATCCACCATGGCACCTTCACGCCATGGCGTTTTGGTATGATGGCCGATCAGGAATGGATCGGATTGCGAGTACGATTCCCATTTCTTGGTGTGGGGCCATTCCAATTCATGCCCGATCACTTCCATGCGCTGATCTCAATGCCCGTTTCCTTTGTCATACAGGACGACATGAGCTCCAATAACATGGAATCCAAAAACGGAGGCGTGAAAACGGCGTCCAGGAGTCCTTGCGTGGCCTGTCGATGGGGAGAAGACGGCTGTCCCGAACTTATCCCGTGGCCCGTACATCAGCGGTTCGACTACAGACCTCCGATGCTGTCCACGATCATCGGCGCCTATAAGTCGCTGTCAACCCTGCAATGCCTGAAACACCATAAACACGTTGCGGGAACCCCTCAGCACACCCCGTGGATGGGCCGGCTCTGGGTGCGCGGCTACTATGCCCGCATGCTCAAGACCCCATCCGAGGTCCATGCCGTCACCCGCTACATCCTCAACAACCCAAAAAACTGGAAGAAGGCCCGATAACCGCGGGGCTTGCCCCCGCGGCTTTGCACCACCAAACACCACGCCCTGAGACCAGGTCGCCCCCGCATGCGATAACCGCGGGGCTTGCCCCCGCGGCTCCGCAACACCAGCCCCCTCGACATGAGACCCGGTATCCCATGGACCCGATAACCGCGGGGCTTGCCCCCGCGGCTCCGCAACACCAAACACCACGCCCTGAGACCAGGTCGCCCATGCATCCGATAACCGCGGGGCTTGCCCCCGCGGCCTCGTACCCAGATGCCTCCGCGGCCTGGGGCAGCTCGTCAGAACAGGAACCCCAGGTGGATCAGGTACCGGAACCCCACGCTGGTCGTATTCAGGACACCGCTGCCGCTGAGTTCCTCTTCGCCGAAGACGTAATTGAAGCCCGGAAATTTTTGCTGGAGGATATCCTCGACGGCATCGAGCAGTTGTTCCCGCTCGCTGTCGGTCAGGTTGCCCTCGGCTTTGGCCTTGAGTTTATACCAGGCGACGCCCGGACCGATCAAGACGAGGTCAAGGGTCACGCGGTTCCAAAAAACAAACTGGTAGCCGAGCTGGGCGCCGACGACGTTCCAGTTGATGTCTGTTGTCGTGGTGGCCAGCTTCTCGCCGCCGCCGGAAGAGCCCGACCAGTCCGTCTCCCGTTTCACCTGGGTAAACGCATAGTACGGGCCGAGATAGATGCCGCGAGGCGCGATGTACCTGTTTTCCTTCCTGAGGTAGAACCGGTAGTCGAGCGAGAAATTGATCCCCGTATTCTTTGAGTCCTTGGCCAGGCCAAAGCTGTCGGTCGAGATGCTGATAAGCTTCGGGAGTGCGGTCTTTCCGAAGTTGACGGAAACGCTCTGGTGCGGATTGATCAGCCGCTCATAGCCAAGCACGATGGCCTTCTCAAAACCGAAAAGCGCAGGCGCCGTCAGGTTATATCGGACGACATTCTTTCGTGCGTCTTTCCAGTCATCTTGCGTGGTTGAGGATTGGGCTTGGGCGGGCGTAACGAGAAGCGTGCAGAGGCAAAGGCCAATGGCTGCCCGGATGAAGGATTTCATGGCTTCCGCATTTTCCTAAAGGTACGCCGAATGGCGTCGAAGCAGAAGCCGGTCGTAAAAAGTGACACCCCTGCGCCTTGCATTCGGCACGGCCCAGTCCGTGTCGCCATGGTGGCGTGCAGCACGGTATGGAAATCGACCCTGCGACGTTCCGGATCGGCCGGCCCTATTGGATGATCTCGCCCTTGAGTTGGAGGAGGATCGTCTCCGCAAGTTTGGTATTGTACCTCGCCGCGATCAGCCGGTCCAGGGCGTCGGCCAGGCTCTTCTCGGCCTCGCGCAATTGCACGAAGGTGGCCTCGCCAAGCCGGTAGGTCGCCTGGATGATATCCACGTTCTCCTTGGCCAGCAGGATATTCGACTCCTCGAGGGCAAGGACTTCCTGCTGGAAGAGATACTCCTTGTACGCGTTGCGCACCTCGAGGTCGATCGCCGACTTCCGGCTGTCAAGCAGGATCTGCTGGTACTTAAGGTCGAGCTGCGCCTGCTGGATGGCGCGGTGCGTGTTCCGGTAATTGAGGATGGGCACGGTGGCCGTAAAGCCGAAGTTCAACCCTTTGTTCCGGTTATAGACCGGCAGGAAGGGGTTGATGGCGATGTTGTTGTTGGTCTTGGAGAAATTATACGCCGCGTTGAAGTCGATCACCGGCCAGCGGTCCGATTTTACCTCGTCGACGGTGAGCGCGGCAATGTCGATGTTCTTGCGAAGCGCCTGCAACTCCGGGTTGGTCAACGCCAGGTCCTGCCGGATCTCCTCGACCGTAAGCTTGTCATTGATCGGGATCTCCTCTACGACGTCATAATCCGGCGGGTCGGGCGGCAACAGCGGACCATAGATCAGTTGGTCCAGCCTGTCCTTGAGCTGCTCGATGAGGGTCAGCTGCCGGAGCTCGGCCGCGCGCTGTCCGTTGTAGTCTACCTGGCTCTGCAATACATCGGGCTTCGCCCCGACGCCGATCTCGAGTTTTCGCTGCGCGAGGTCGACGCGCGTGCCGGACAGCCGCATCTGCTCCCGGATGGCGAGCAGCATCTGCTTTTGCCGGACCACGGCATAATAGGTGTTGATGACCTCGGCGACCGTGTTGACCACCTGCCGCTTGACGGTGATGCCGCCGAGTGAGGCGAATTCCGCAGCCTTCTTTCGCGTGGCAAACATGCCGAGTCCGTCAAAGAGCGTCCAGTTGAGCGCGACGGATGCGTTGATGTTGTCCGTCGCCACGTCGCCCTCGCGGTCGGTCCCGTCGGTGAATTCCTGGCGCTGGCTGTTTCGGTTGAAGACTGTGCCCGCAGAGGCGTTGAGGCGCGGCAAGAAAACGACGTTGCGATAGCGGTTGTCGAGCGCAAACGAGGCGGAGTCATTCTCGGCGAGCCGGATGTCGAAGTTGTTGGCCAGCGTGGTGCGGATCGCCTCATCGAGGGTCAGCACAGGCTGGGCGGTGACCCGGCCGGCGGTGATGACGATGAAAAGCAGCACGAATCCGGTCCACAACGTGCGTTTACGGGCAATGATTTCAGGACGCATGGGCTGGATTGTTTTCCGGTTCGACGACAGCCTCGTCAAACGGATTCTTGCGCTTGCGCGACGACAGGTAGGAGTAGAGCGCGGGCACGACGTACAGCGTCAGGATGAGCGCAAACAACATCCCGCCGACGATGACGATACCCAGCGGTACGCGGCTGGTTCCCGCCGCACCGATCGCCAGTGCGATGGGCAATGCGCCGAGCGTGGTGGCCAGCGTGGTCATCAGGATCGGCCGGAAGCGCGCCACGGCCGCATCGATGGACGCACCGTGTTTGTCCTGCCCGTCACGCCGCTTCTGGTTGGCAAATTCAACGATCAGGATGCCGTTCTTGGTCACCAGGCCGATGAGCATGATGATGCCGATCTGCGAGAAGATGTTGAGCGTCTGGTCAAACATCCACATGCTCAGCACGGCCCCGGCGAGCGCCAGCGGCACGGTGATCATGATGATGATCGGGTCGATAAAGCTCTCGAACTGGGCTGCGAGTACGAGGAAGATGAGGACGATGGCGAGGAGGAAGGCAAACGACGTGTTGGACGAACTTTCCGCAAAATCCCGTGAGGCGCCGGTCAGGGCGGTGTTGAAGGTCTCGTCGAGGACCTCATCAGCGATGCGCTCCATCTCCGCGATACCGTCTCCGATGGTCTTACCCGGCGCCAGCCCCGCCTGCACGGTGGCACTCTTGAAGCGATTGAAGTGAAAGATCGTCGGCGGGTTGGCCACCTCTTCCATCCGCACGAGGTTGTCGAGCTGGATCAGTTGGCCCCGGTTATTGCGTACAAAGAACGTCTTCAGGTCAAGCGGCGCGTCGCGGTCGATGCGCTCGACCTGGCCGATAACCTGGTATTGCTTTCCATTCATGATGAAATACCCGAAGCGCCGTCCGCTGAGCGCAAACTGCAGGGTATTGTTAATGTCCAGGACCGATACGCCCATTTCACCGGCCTTGAGGCGATCGACCGTGATCTGGAGCTCGGGTTGGTTGAACTTGAGGTTGACGTCGAAGCCCTGGAAGACCGGACTCTTGCGCACCTCCTCAAGAAAGAGGGGCACCTTTTCCTTCAGCCGGTCGAAGTTGAGGTGCTGGAGGACGTACTGCACGGGGAAGGACCCGCGTCCGCCGAGACCGACGGAGATCGTCTGCTCCTGGATGGCAAACGCGCGCACGTTGGTGTATTGCCGGAACATTCCATTCAGTTGCCCGGCGATATCCGCCTGAGAACGCTCCCGGAACTCGGGATCCACCAGGCCAATGCTTATGAAACCGGCGTTGCTTCCGGCGCCCGCCCCGAAGCTGGGCGCGAAAGACAGGATGATCCAGCGCTCCGGCACGGAGTCCATGATCGTCTGGTTGATCGCATAGATCGCCCGGTCGGTGAAGTCGAAATCCGCCCCCTCGGGACCGGTCACGCTGGTGCGCAAGCGGTTGCGGTCCTCGATTGGCGCCAGCTCGGACGGAAGCTTGCTGCCGAGGAAATAGATGATCCCGGCACAGGCCGCCACGATGACAAGCGCCAGCCACCGCGCGCGCATAAAGGCCTCGAGCGACCGCCGGTAGGCGTTTTCAAACCCAATGAAGAACGGCTCCGTCCAGCGGTAGAAGGCGGAATGTTTGTGATGCCCCCCCTTCTTCGTGAGGTAAATGTTGAGGACCGGCGTCAGCGAGAGCGAGACGAAGGCCGAGATCATGACCGCGCCGGCCAGTACGATGCCGAACTCGCGGAAGAGCTTGCCGACAAACCCCTCCAGGAAGATGATGGGCAGGAAAACGATCGCCAGGGTAAGCGAGGTCGCGATGACGGCGAAGTAGATCTCCTTCGAGCCCTGGAGGGCCGCCTGGTACTTGTTCATCCCCTGTTCCATCTTCTTGAAGATGTTCTCCGTCACGACAATCCCGTCGTCGACGACAAGGCCCGTGGCAAGGACGATGGCCAGCAGCGTCAGGACGTTGATGGAAAAGCCCGACACATACATGATGAAGAAAGCCCCGAGAAGGGACACGGGAATGTCGATCAACGGCCGAAGGGCGATGATCCATTCGCGGAAGAACAGGAAGATGATGATGACCACCAGGCCGATGGCGATCAGCAACGTCTCCTTGACTTCGAGGATGGCCCGGCGCACGAAGGTCGTGCGGTCGTAGCCGACCTCGAGGAGGATATCCGCAGGCAGATCCTTGCGGATCGACTCGAGCCGGCTGTAGATCTCGTCGACAATGTCGATCTGGTTGCTGCCGGGCTGGGCGACGACGCTGATGTTGACGGAGGGAACATTGTTTTTACGGGTGACCCGCTCCTCCTCTTCCGGGCCGAGTTCGGCATATCCGAGGTCCTTAAACCGTATAATCCCGTTGTTGTCCTCCCGGATGATCAGATCGTTGAACTCCTCGGGCGTCGTGAGTTTGCCAAACGTCTTGACAATCAGTTGGCGCTCGTCCCCGCGAATCTTGCCGCCCG
>CAYMLN010000121.1:0-6889 GCA_964391045.1 uncultured Saprospiraceae bacterium | reverse complement strand
GAATTGTCTGTGGTCTCCAAGCGAATCAATAATGGACAAGGGACGATCGGACATTCCAGCCCGCTAATGTGAAGAATGATTGCTCCGCATCTCTGCGAGAAATGTGATATACCCTTGTTGACCGCCAAACAACGATTTAGTAAAGGTCAATAGACCACAAGTTCCACCGCGGGCGTGGACAAGCGGGTGCGGAGCCATTCGCTGATCCGCTGGCGGTCGGTCGGAGAAAACGATTTCTTCCCGGATATCGCACAGAGGAACACCTTGTCCTCGCTGTCCCCGTCCACCTTGACCGCGGGATGGGCCGTGAGGGTCTCCAGGTCAGGATACAGCGACTTCAACTCAAGGAAGAGATTCCGGTTCATCCGGTCGATGCGCTTCAGGCTGTCGAGTTGGGTTTGCAGGCGAGCGAGTTGCAGGTCCTTCTCTTGGATGGCGGCCTTCAGGCTCAGGGTGAGTTCGCTGGTGCGCGGGTCTTGCAGCTGGGGCTTGTCGGCCTGGGACTTGATGCTGAAACCGACCTTAACATCCAGCTGGGCATCCGTCAGTTGATAGCCCGCGAGTTTCTCGCGCATCCCGTCGACGAGCGAGTCGGAGAGGTCCTGGCCGGCGTAGCTGAGCTGGATGCGGCGTTTTTCCGCATCCACGGTACGCTGGTAGAGAACGGCATTCGGCACCGACGCTTCCCGGTCGATGAATTCATTGGCTCGCGCGGTGAAGCGGTTCTTCATCACGATATCGTAGCCGGAATAGATGCTGGGCAGGAGCGTGAGCAGCGTGATGAGCAGGATGATGCGCTTGGCGCGGCGCTCCAGCCGCTTGTCCGGGATGCTGATATACGGATAGCCGACCACCCGCGCCGTGATCATGGTGGCGAGGGAGATGAAGACGGCGTTGATGATAAACAGGTAGAACGCGCCGAAGAAGAATTCGAGCTGCCAGGTGGCGATGCCGTAGCCTGCGGTGCACAGCGGCGGCATCAGCGCGGTCGCGATCGCCGCCCCGGGGATGACGTTGCCCTTGAGCTTGCTCGTCGTCGCCAGGATGGCGGCCAGACCGCCAAAAAAGGCGATGAGGACGTCGTAGACCGTGGGCGACGTGCGGGCCAGGATCTCCGAGTGTGCCTCGCTCAGCGGCGTCACGGAGAAGTAGAGTGTGGACGTGGCCAAGCCTGCGCCGGTAGCGATCGCCAGGTTGGAAACCGATTTACGCAGCAGCACGACATCATTGACCGCGAGGCTGAACCCCGCCCCCATGATGGGGCCCATCAGCGGGGAGATGAGCATCGCGCCGATGATGACGGCGGTCGAGTTGACATTGAGTCCCAGCGAGGCGATGAAGATGGCGAAGACGAGGATCCAGAGGTTGGTCCCCCGGAAGACGACACCCTTGTAGATGTTGTCGAGGACGGACTGGAAATCCTCGCGCTCGTCGCCCAGCATGAAGATCCGAAGCAGCTTGAACATGACAGGACCGGTGTGCGGTGAAGATAACTGAAAAGCCTTCAGCCGGCGAATGCGTCAGGCCCCAGGTCCCGACTTCCGCTCGAGGCGGTAGAAGTCGCGGCGGCGATCCCGGAGGTTCCGGACGCTGCCGTAGGCGTGGAGTTCATCCAGCAGCTTCAGGTCCACGTCGGCAATCAGGATCATCTCCGTGTTGGGCGTGGCCTCGCTTTTCACGCCGTTGGACGGAAAGGCGAAGTCGCAAGGCGTAAGCACGGCGGCCTGGGAATAGTGGATGTCGAGGTTCTCGATCTTCGGCAGATTGCCTACGCTGCCCGTGAGCGCCACGAAGCATTCATTCTCGATGGCCCGGGCCTGGGCGCAGAGGCGCACGCGCATATAGGCGTTTTGCGTGTCGGTCATGAAAGGCACGAAGAGGATCTGCATGCCCTCGTCGGCCAGCAGGCGGGCCAGTTCCGGAAACTCGACATCATAGCAGATCAGTACGCCGATGCGGCCCGCGTCGGTCTCGTAGGTGCGGAGCACATCACCGCCCCGCAAGCCCCAGTATTTCTGCTCGTCCGGCGTGATGTGCAGTTTTTCGTATCGCTCCGTCTTTCCGTTGCGATGACAGAGGTGACCGATGTTGAGCAGCGCATCGCCCGCATAGGAGGGCATGCTGCCGGTGATGATATTGACATTGTACTCGACCGCGAGCCGGGAGAATGTCTTGACGATCTCGTCCGTGTATTGGGCCAGCGCGCGCATCGCCTCGGCTTCGGACATGGCATTGAATTCCGCGAGCAGGGGCCCGTTGAAGAACTCCGGGAAGACGGCAAAGTCTGCCTTGTAGGAGGAGATGCTGTCGATAAAGTACTCCGCCTGCTGGAACAGGTCATCCACCGAGTGGAAGAGTCGCATCTTCCATTGCACGAGGCCGATGCGGACGCTCTTGCGCATGCGGCTCTGGATGCCCTCCCGCTCGGTGGCATAGTAGACGTTGTCCCACTGGAGGATGGTGGCGTATTCCTGGCTCTGCGCGTCCCCCTCCATGTAGTTCCGGACGAGTTTCTTGACGTGAAAGTCGTTGCTGAGCTGGAAGGTCAGGACGGGATCATAGATCTCCTTGAGCCGTACCTTCTGCAGGTATTCGCGCGGCGAAAGCTCGCCCGCATACTTGTGGTAGTTCGGGACGCGACCCCCGAAGATGATCGCCTTGAGGTTGAGCTTCTCGCACAATTCCTTTCGCGCGTCATACAACCGTCGGCCAAGGCGCATGCCCCGGTAGTCGGGATGGACGAAGACCTCGATGCCGTAAAGGGTATCTCCCTTTTCGGTGTGCGTCGAGAAGGTGTAATTGCCCGTGATCTGCCGGTAGGTGTGATGATCGCCGAAGTCGTCGTAGCGCACGATGATCGACAATGCGCACCCCACGACCCGGTCATCGTCGAGGACCACGAGTTGGCCCTGCGGGAATCGGTTGATGAGGCGCTCGATGGCCCCCTGGCTCCAATAGCTGCCCTGCCAGTCGGGGTAAGCGGCGCGCATGACATCGATGAGCTGGGCATAATGTTCTGGCCGGAGGGTGGCGACCTCGATCTTGTTATCCATGACGTGGGGATTGTGCGAGCAGGAAGCAGCGACTCAGCACTGCATGCTTATTCAAACGAATGCTATACGTACAATTTTCAGCTGCTGGCCGAATTGGGGGAAAGTCCGCGCGTGCCGTCACCGCATCATTTTTTCTTCTTTGCCGCCTTCACGGCCTTCGGCGATGACTTCGGCAAAGGCGTTGGGCTTTTCTTTTTTACCGCGGCCTTCTTCGCCGGTAGCTTCCCCGTGGTAGGGGCCGTTGATTTGGCAGGTTGTTTTGACGTATTTGTCACGGTCGTGACCTTGCGGGCGGGCGTTCGCGCAGCCGGATGCTTTTTCGCGGAGGCTTTTTTTGCCGCCTCGGGTTTCATCGGGCGAGCCAGTTGCGGAGGCGGGAGGACGGGTTGTGTCTTCGCCTTTCCGGCTTTTCCCTTTCCGCTGACTGCTACCGATTCGGTTTGCTTCTTCTTCTCGGCGTCGGGTTTAGTCGTGCCAACAGTTGTCGGCCTGGCTGGTGCAGGTGTTCCCTTCCCGGCTTTTTTCTTCGATTGTATGGGCGGGGCTGCTTCCGCCTTTGGCACTGGTTTTTTCTTTGATACCGGCACCACGGCCGCCTCTTCTGCCTTTTGCTTCGGCTTCAACGCCTTTGCAGTGCCGCGGTGCTTGCGCGTTGGCGCGGGCGTCCATTTGTACACCAGGGCGGTCAGCCCGGGCAGCGTGAACAACATCGAGTTGGGCTTGTGTTCCCAGGGTACTTCTTCCGTGACCACAGTATCCAGGACATCACGGCCCTTGCCCCAGTATTGCAGTTCGTCGCTGTTGTGAAGCAGCGTCCATTTCCCTTCGGCATAGGTCCCGATCCGGTATTCGGGCCTGTCGACGGGCGTCAGGTTGAGGATCGTGAGGATCATGTTGTCCGGATCCTCGCCGATACGCTCGTAAGCGAGGATGCTCTGTTGCCAGTCGTCGACGCGCAGCCAGCGGAAACCGTCGGGCCGCGTGCACAATTCGTAGAGCGCGGATTCGCCGGTGTAGAGGTGGTTGAGCGTCTTCACCCAACTGTGGATGCCGAGGTGGGATTCATATCCCAATACATCCCATTCCAGTTGGCCGGCGAAGTTCCACTCGCTGCGCTGCCCGAACTCGCCGCCCATGAAGAGCAGTTTCGCCCCCGGGTGGGTGTACATGTAGGCGAGCATGAGGCGGAGGTGGGCAAACTGGTCCTGTCCCTTGCCGGGCATCCGGCTGAGCAGCGATCCCTTGCCATGGACGACCTCGTCGTGCGAGAAGGGCAGGACGTAGTTCTCCGAGTAGTTGTAGATCATGGAGAACGTGATCTGCGTATGGTGGTGCTTGCGGTAGAGCGGATCCTGCTGGAAATACTTGAGCGTGTCGTGCATCCAGCCCATCATCCACTTCATCCCGAAGCCCAGGCCGCCGTTGTAGGTCGGGTGCGAGACGCCGGTGAAGGAGGTCGATTCCTCGGCAATGGTGATGATGTCCGGATGGTAGCGGTACACCGTCTCGTTCATCATCTTGAGGAACTCGATCGCCTCGATGTATTCGCGACCCCCGTACATGTTGGGCGACCATTCGCCTTCCTTGCGGGAGTAGTCGAGGTAGATCATCGATGCGACGGCATCCACCCGGAGGCCGTCGGCGTGAAATTCATCGATCCAAAACAGCGCGTTGCTGATGAGGAATGACTTGACCTCGTAGCGGCCGTAGTTGAAGATGAGGCTCTGCCAGTCGGGATGGAAGCCCTTCTGCGGATCCGGATGCTCGTAGACGTGGCTCCCGTCAAAGAAGCCGAGCCCATGGCCGTCCGTCGGGAAATGGGATGGCACCCAGTCGAGGATGACGCCGATGCCGTGCCGGTGCAGCGCGTCGATCAGGTGCTTGAGGTCTTCCGGCGAACCGAACCGGCTGGTCGACGCGAAGTAGCCCGTGATCTGGTAACCCCACGACGGGTCGTAGGGATGCTCCATGACCGGCATGAACTCCACGTGCGTGAAGCCCAGGTCCTTGAGGTAAGCCGGCAGGAAATCCGCGAGCTCGAGGTAGGTGTATGCGGTGCCGTCCTCCTTCTTGCGCCAGGAGGCGAGGTGCATCTCGTAGATCGACATCGGCGCACCGGTGCGGTTACGGGCATGGCGCCCTCGCATCCATTCCGCATCCTGCCAGGCGTAGTCGTCGGTCCACACGTACGTGGCCGTGTTGGGCGGCGTCTCATGCTTGCGCCCGTAGGGATCGGCCTTCGTGCCTTGCCAGCCTTTGTAGGATTCGATCGCGTATTTGTAGAGATCCCCCTTTTCGAGGCCGGGGATAAATCCTTCCCAGACTCCGGAGTTGTCCCATCTGGGAAACAACGCATGGATGCCTGCCTGCCAGCGGTTGAACGAACCGATCACCGACACGGCGCGGGCGGCGGGCGCGTAGACGGCGAACGCGATGCCGGGCTCGCCGTCGAGTTCGGCCGGGTGGGCGCCGAACTTTTCATACAAGCGACAGTGATGTCCCGCCTGGAACAGGGTGATGTCGTAGTCCGTGATACGCGTGATGGGCCGTGCCGTTTGCATGGCACACAAAATAAGCAAAGGGCCTCATACCCGTCCGGGCGTGCCGTCAGTCGCCGGCGCTATCGCCGCCGTTTTCGGCGCCTTCGGGCAAGGGCGGGGCGATGCCGTGCATCCGGCACCAGGCGCACTCCCCGCATCCGCGGCTGAACTCCATGGCCTGGATCTTCGCATAGGTATCCGTGATGAGGTTTCGCAAGAACGCGCGTTCGTCTTCCGTCACGGAGATCTCCCGGCGGATGAACTTGCCGTCCTTGTTCGGTTCGAGACCCTGGATGATGCCGACGTTGAAATGCCGGCGGAACTTCGGGTCCGCCTCCAGCATAAGGTCGTAGAACACGATCTGGCGCCAGTACGATCCGCCCTCCGGATACTTGGCGGATGGCACGGCAGCCTTTTGCCCGATGGAGGTTTCCAGTTTGCCCGACTTGTAGTCCGATACCGTGATCATGTCGCCCAGCTTGTCGACCCGGTCGATGAAGCCCTTGACCGGAACGCCGGCAATGTGGATGTTGTCGATGCGGTATTCCGTCTTGTAGTCGGTGTCGGCCGACCACTTCGAGGAATACTCGTCAAAGAATTGCGTGAGCGCATTGCGTCCATAGGTCAGCTGGTCAGCGTAGTCCTTCGGGCTGAATTGGTGCCGCTTACCGTACATGAACCGCTCATAGCAGTCGATCAGGAACTCGCGGGATGTCATCGTGTCGCCCTTGGCGAAGCGGTTGATGAAGTACTGCTCCAGCGCGTAATGGAGGGCCTGGCCAAAGAGCATGGCCGGCGCGGTGATCGACGGGATGCGCAGGATCTTGTCGTAGTAGAAGCCGACCGGACACTCCAGGTATGCATTGAGGCCAGAGGGGTTGAGGACGTGTTCGCGCACCCGTTTCCGGATCTCTTCGTGGTCGAGTTCGAGGTCGGCGCGCTGCTCGCCGCGCATGAACGCGTTCAGGTAATCCGCCAGCGTGGCCTCCTCGGTCGTGAGCTTTTCCTGGACGATCTCCTCCCGGTGCTGGAGTAATTCGGTCAGGAACTTGCTTTGCGTCAGTGCCCGTCCGTTGTCGTTCTTCTCCGGATGCGTGAGGGTGAGTTGACGGCGGGCGC
The DNA here is from genome assembly GCA_964391045.1 of uncultured Saprospiraceae bacterium. GTDB lineage: Bacteria > Bacteroidota > Bacteroidia > Chitinophagales > Saprospiraceae > Opimibacter. Next base: position 177 of record CAYMLN010000121.1, on the reverse strand, counting down.
GGGTCATGCCCACGTACAGCAGCCGCCGCAGGTCCTGCTCCTTGATGTCATCCGGGTTGTCCGGCACGGGATGCACGTGCGCGACGAGGTTGTCCGGGAGCGAAAATTGCTGGTTGTTGGCCCGTTTTTCTTCCCATTCTGACGCCGTCAGGTTCTTGATGATGACGCGGTCGTATT
>CAYMLN010000120.1:0-6895 GCA_964391045.1 uncultured Saprospiraceae bacterium | reverse complement strand
AATCCCGCCGTATGGCGGCTGGTGCTGCCGACGCCGTATTCGATCTCCCTCGACTTGTACAACGATCATCCGTTTGACCCGGAGGCGCTGATCACGACGTCCGACGGGCGGACGTTCCTGCCCGACCCGGGCGACTGGTACTACCGGGGAATGGTGAGCGGCGACCCGAACTCGCTCGCGATGGTGAGCGTGTACGGGGATCGGATCAGCATCCTGTATTCGGACGCGGGCGGCAACCGCCGCATCCGGGAGCAGCCCGACGGCACGTATGTGTCGTGGCGCGACAGCGATATCCTCATTCCGCGCGAACTGGACTGCCATGTGACGGACGACGATGCCGATGTGAAACCCGGCGGGAAAGGCGGCGCGCAGCGCATGATGTCGGGCAATTGCGTACAGGTCTTCGTCGTGTGCGACTACAAATCCTACCAGGACAATGGCAATAGCGTGCCGAATACCGAAGAGTGGGTGGGTGAGCTGTGGAACGAGGTGACGACGTTGTATGACAACGAGGACATCCCGGTCGCCGTGTCGCAGATCCTGGTTTATACATCGACCGATCCCTACGCCAGTCTCACAACAACCAGCGCTGTCCTCAACGCCTTTACGAACTACATCGCCACGGCGACGTATACGGGTCGCCTGGCGCATTTCCTGACTACACGCGGACTGGGCGGGGGGATCGCATGGCTCAATACGCTGTGTGCAACCAACGGGACGCAGACCGCGGTCAGCGCGAGCCTGTCGACCAACATCGTCGCATATCCGACCTACTCGTGGACGGTGGAGGTGGTCACGCACGAGATGGGACACAACATGGGCTCGCCCCACACGCATGCCTGTTCGTGGAACGGCAACGGAACGGCGATCGACGGCTGCGGACCCGCAGCCGGATACAGCGAGGGGAGTTGCCCGCAGGCGCCGCTGCCACCGGCCGGCGGCGGGACGATCATGTCGTATTGCCATCTTGTCGGTGGCGTGGGTATCAGCTTCAACAACGGATTCGGGACGCAGCCGGGAAACCTCATCCGCGACAAGTACAACAACGCAAATTGCAATACGGGCACGTGTGCCACGCCGGTCTGCGTGGCGATGACCCTGCCGGTGCCCAACTCCAACACGGCGGATATCAACACCAACATCGCCTGGGGCAGCAGCCCCGGCGCGACCGGGTATAAGCTCACGGTCGGGACCACGCCGAGCAACGGCAGCATCGTCAACAACGTGGATGTCGGACCGGTGACCGTCTATGATCTTCCGGTCACGCTCGCCTATAACACGACCTACTATGTCAAGATCGTCCCGTACAACAACCTCGGCGACGCGACAGGCTGCACGACCTATTCGTTCACCACGGAGGGCAACGTCGCGCCGCAGTGCACGGGCATCAGCTTTCCGGCACCGGGGGCGACGGGCGTGAGCGTGGATGCCATCCTCCAATGGACGCACAGCGTGGGTAACCAGACGGGGTACAAGATCTCGATCGGCACCACGCCGGGCGGCACGGACATCGCCAACAACGTCAACGTGGGCAACGTCACGTCGTATGATCACCCAACGAGCTTCCCGTACGCGACCACGCTGCACGTGCGGATCACGCCATACAACCAGAACGGGGACGTGACCGGTTGCCCCACGCAGAGCTTTACCACCTTCGTGCCGGTGGTGGGGGACCTCTGCAATACGGCCATCGAACTGCCCTGCGGCAGTTCACTGACGGGCAATACGAGCACCGCGCTCCTCGACACGCCGCCCACCTGCGGCCTGCCGATCACCGCGCCCGGCATCTGGTACAAGTTTACCGGCAACGGCCAGAACGTCATCATCACCACGTGCAACCAATTCGGCTACGACACGCAGCTCCACGCCTTTTCGGGCAGTTGCACCGGGCTCACCTGCCTCGTGGCCAACGACGACTTCTGCACGCAGGGGAGCAGCATTACTTTCTCCACGACCAATGGCACGCAGTATTATGTGCTCGTCAACGGATGGGGCACCAGCGTCGGCTCGTACACGATCACGCGATCCTGCTACAGCGGTCCGCTGTATTGCCTCTCGCAAAGCAATAACGCGAACCTCGAATGGATCAGCAATGTCACCGTGGGTTCGTTTTCCAAGAATTCCGGTGCGACCAAGTACAGCGACTTCACCGCCGATACGATCACCATGTCGCGCGGCGTGTCCTATGCGCTCTCCCTGACGCCCTCCTTTGCGCAAGGCACGCGCAATGAATATGTCCGCGTGTGGATCGACTTCAACAAGGACGGGGACTTCGCGGATACCGGGGAGCAGGTCTTCACCGGCGGACCCTATACGGCGACGGTCAACGGCACAATCCTGGTCCCGGTCACCGTGGCCACCGGCCTGACCCGGATGCGCGTGTCCATGCGGTATAATGCATTGCCCGGCCCCTGCAGCTTCCCGGACACGAACGGCAGCGGCTTCTCGCACGGGGAGGTGGAAGACTACACCGTCAACATCAAGTGCAATGTCGTGACGTCCGCAGCCGACAGCGGCAACGGATCCCTGCGGAGCGTATCCCTGTGCGTTGCGGACGGCGAGGATGTCCTCTTCTCCACGTCGCTCAATGGCCAGACGATCAACATCACCCTGGGCGAGATCACGGCCGACGGCCTCTGGCACTGGAAAGGACTCTCGGGCCAAAACATCACGATCCAGGCCGGCAACGTCGCGCGGGTCCTCAACATCCCCGCCGGCAAGACCGTCGAGATCGAGAACCTGAAGATCGTCGGCGGCACTGCCACCTCCGGCAGCGCGATCACCAACGCGGGCAACCTCATCCTGCGCAGCAGCGAGGTGCGGCCCAAGGCCGGCAACACGGGCACGGCGCTCCACAACACCGGGTGGATCGACGTGATCGGCAACTGCACGATCCGCTACTAGGCCGGTTCTACCGACTCGATCAGGAAGAAGCCGTCGTCCCCGAGCGGCTGGTATTTCGGCATGAGCATCAGCGCGTCCATGGGCGATGCGATCTCGCCGCTGCCATTTGACGCCAGCACCTCGCCGTACCGGATGGCGTCGAAATTCCGGTATCCCGGCCGCATGATAAACTCCTCGCCGGGCTGGATGTGATAATGATAGGCAAGGCGCGTGACCTTCGGCAAGCCCGCTGAAATGCGGATCAACAGGCCGTCATGCCGGTGATCGACATCCTTCGGATCGACCGAGCCGATCGACCGCATGCAGTTGACGATCGCCGCCACGCTGCGATGTACGCACTCCGGATCCTGGTGTTGCCCCGCTTCGAACACGATGCAATGGCGGTTCTCCACCGGCCGGTTGAAATACGCGATCGTCGTGCCGGGCAGGTTCTCCGCGATGCCGAGGATTACGGGCACATGTAGTCCCTTCGCCAGTTCGATACTCTTCGGGTCATCCGCGCAGATCGTAAACAGCCCGCCGTCGGCCGTCGTCGTATGCAGGTCGAGGATGAGCGTAAACGTCGGCTTGACACGCGCGATCTCTTCCTCGATGCGGTCGATGAGGCGCAGCGCCTCGAGATCTTCCATGTTGCGGTTCTGCACCGCGCTGTTCCGGATCCCTTCCAGTTCCTCCGCCTCCAGCATCCGGTTCAGGTCCCGGTCGATAAACCGCCGCCCGACCTTATACGCATGGACATTGCCGATCAGGCCCAGGAATGCGCCGCGGTAGTGGAAGCCGGGGTTGACCTCGGGTTCGTGCGCCAGCAGGCGGCACACCTCCTCGATCGCCTGCACGCCGGACGGTTCGTTGCCGTGCATGGCGCCGATGCAGATGAGCAGGGGGCCGGGTTCGTTGCCGGCGTATCGACCGATGATCCGTTCGTGCATGAGCGGGGCAATAATAGGAAACGGATTGGAAAGCGGGGGTGATGGGATTCAAGAGTTCTTAATTCTCGCGCCAAGACGCTAAGACGCCAAGTTTTATCTGCCTTTTGCCTTTTGCGTAACCTTTGCGTCTTGGCGGCTTTGCGCGAGGAAAACAGGTGGCTGAGGCTCTCGAAGCCCCGGCCACGTAAGCTGGATTCCGTTAACATGCCGGCCCTTCGAGAACCTCAGGGACCTGACTTCCCAAATCTCGCGCCAAGACGCGAAGACGCCAAGCTTTATCTGCCTTTTGCCTTTTGCGTAACCTTTGCGCCTTTGCGTCTTGGCGCGAGAAGCGAATACACATGTATTCACCATCTCGCGCAAAGCCGCCAAGACGCAAAGCACCATGGCCTATGGAGCAAGCCAGATTCTGCCGAAACAACCCACCCTTTCCGTACGTTTACATCCTAAATACGCCTCACAATGAAGATCCTCCGCATCTCCCTCGCCGCCCTCGCCCTCATTCTCTTCGCTGCCGGCGCAACGCAGGCCCAGACCAGCAAGATGACCACGGCCACCGTCCACATCTACGGCAACTGCGGCATGTGCGAAAAGACCATCGAAACCGCCGCCTACAAGAAAGGCGAGGCCTCGGCCGATTGGGACAAGACCACGAAGAAGGCCGTGATCGCCTACGACGCGTCGAAGACCTCGCTCGACGACGTGCTCAAGCGCATCGCCGACAGCGGGTATGACAACGAGAAATACCGCGCGCCGGATAAGGTGTACAACAAGCTGCACACCTGCTGCAAGTACGAGCGGAAGCCGCTCTAAGGCGCCTCCTCCTATACCCGCCGCCTGACGGCATCAGGCGGTCTTGCTGCCCCGCCGGAGCAGGGCTTTCTTGCGGCTCTCCCCGAGGAGCCAGAGGCCTTTGCGTTCCTTGACCTGGTAGTAATCCTTGATGTAGGTCGCGAGGTGGTGGACGGCTTCGTCCGGATCGTCGGTGAGCTTGACATAGCGGAGGTCGGTGGGCGAGATCGTGCCTTCCTGGATCATCAGGTCCAGGTAGTCCATCAGCGGCTGGTAATAGTCCTTGCCCATCAGCACCACGGGGAAGTGGTGGATCATGCCCGTCTGTACGAGCGTCAAAGTTTCGAACATCTCGTCCATCGTGCCCCAGCCGCCCGGCAGGACGACGAAGGCATACGAGTACTTCAGCAAGAGGAATTTGCGGACGAAGAAATAATCCATCGTCACCCACTCGTGCATGTAGGGATTCGGATGCTGCTCGTGCGGCAGGCGAATGTTGCATCCCACGCTCAGCCCGCCCGCCTCGAACGCCCCTTTGTTGGCCGCCTCCATGATGCCCGGCCCCCCGCCCGTCATCACCGTGAAGCCGGTCGGGACGATCGCGCGTCCGACCGCCTCGGCCATCTCGTAGTACCGGTGCCCGTCCTTGAACCGCGCCGACCCGAAGACCGTCACGCACGGCCCGAGGAAGTGCAGCTTCCGGAATCCGCGGATAAACTGCGCCAATGTCTTGAGGGTAAAGAGGAATTCGCTGCCGCGGGACTTGGGGCCGTCGAGGTAGGCGGATTCAGAAACAAGGATGCGCTTGTCGGGGGTCGGGGGTGTCTTGATCGTCGCCATAAGGTATTGTACCGGTTCAACAGGTAAACGTCGGACGAATAAACGGGTTTAAGGTGAAATCAGGGTTTGTCGGGCGTTGGGCATCCGTTTTGGTTCTCACAGAGGCGCAGATTAATGGTTGAGCGCACAGAACAGTTATGATTGCCTTGTCATCGAGGATGTAATCTGTGACAATCTGTGTGGCAATCTGTGGTATCTGTGGTGAATACGAGGGTGTTGCCCATCCACAACAGAGTAAGCAGAGTTGATCAGAGGTTCCCGGAGTATACTGCGCTGAACCACTGCGGACCTCTGCTTGACTCCGTTTACTCGTTGTGAATTGAGCGGATTCCTTTCGCCGTTTACCGTTTACCATTTGCCCTTTTTCGCACGGAGAAACGGAGATCACGGAGCCTTGCAAGTAAGCCTTTTCCAATTGGTATGCAGCGTAGGCTCCCCGGGGTTGCTCACCTGCATACGTCCATCTGGGCGAACAGGTGGCACACAGGGGGTGGGGGCGAGCGCCGCGGCACTGGGAAGCGGGGCGAGCGCGGGCGCACAGGCGCAAGGATTCCTCTTCTCTCACGCAGAGACGCAGGGACGCAGTTCAAAATGACAGCAGCGCCGTCTCCCCGGGGTTCCAGGACACAATCGTCCGCAAGGACGCCGGTGTCCGGACACAGGGGGTGGGGGCGAGCGCCGCGGCACTGGTCAGCGGGGCGAGCGCGGAGAAACGGAGCCCCTAAACTGTCTCAACCGTCTCAACTGTCTCAACCATTCCCAGCCGGCGTCAGCCGGCAAGGGAAAATGGCATGGATTTTGGCCCTCGCTCGCCGACCAACCTCCTGTAGCATGTCCTCCCTGCTCACCCTCCTCTGGCTGGCCGTCCTGGGTCCCGCCGAGCCGCTGAAACCGCACGTCGTCAGCTATATCGAGACCCATATGTACCTCGCCATCGACGAGATGGAGCGGTCGGGCATCCCCGCCAGCATCACGATGGCCCAGGCCATCATCGAGACCGATGGCGGCACCTCGCGCCTCGCCCGGGAGAGCAACAACCACTTCGGGATCAAGTGCAAGAGCTACTGGCAGGGCCTCACCGTCCAGCACCCGGACGACGACCGCGACGCCGCGGGACGCATCATACCCTCCTGCTTCCGCGCTTATGCGACAGTGATGGATTCCTACAAGGACCACACGGACTTCCTCGTCAACACGACGACCTACCAGGCGCTGTTCCAATACCCCAAAACAGATTATGAAAACTGGGCCCGCGGCCTACAGTACTGCGGCTATGCCACGGATGCGCGCTATGCCGAGAAGCTTATTGCGACGATCGAGCGGTATGGGCTGGCGGAGTTGGATTATTATACGGTGCAGTATGTGCCGCGAGCTGCCCTTGCTTCAATGAACAATGAACAATGAACAATGAACAATGAACAATGAACAAT
>CAYMLN010000119.1:0-6900 GCA_964391045.1 uncultured Saprospiraceae bacterium | reverse complement strand
CATCTTCGCCGGATACCCGATCGCGGAGGTGACCTGCCCGACCAAGTACTTCGAGGAGGCCTCATCCATCAACCTCCGGCGGAGCATCAAGTACGGCCTCGGCGTCCTCCGCGTCTCCGTCGTGCACCGCCTGTCGAAGTGGGGATTCGCCCACAGCAAACTCTATGAAGGCATCCAGCCGATCAGGCGGAAGCCGGAACCCGTGAAGTTGTAACGGCGTTTTCCAACCATGGCCACGCCCGACCGACCGGACATCCTTTCCCAAACCCTTCCCGCCCTGCAGGACCACCTGTCCCGTCTCGGCCAGCCCGCCTATCGTGCCAAGCAGGTCTATGAATGGCTTTGGAAAAAAGGTGCGCGCCGCTTTGACGACATGACCAACCTGCCGGCTGCCTTGCGGCAGCAGCTTGGCGAACACTTTTCACTTCGGGGGCTTGAGGTCGATACGCGCCAACAAAGCGCCGACGGTACCATCAAGACCCGCTACAAACTCCATGACGGCCGGTTTATTGAAACCGTCATCATCCCCGTGCCGGATGAGCGCCGCGCGACCGCATGCGTCTCCTCCCAGGTAGGCTGCAGCCTGACTTGCAGTTTTTGTGCGACCGGCCAAATGGGGCGCATCCGCAACCTGACCGCAGCCGAAATCTACGACCAGGCATTCCTTTCCGCGCGATTGTGCGAGGAGGTGTTCGATTTCCCGCTGACCAACATCGTCTACATGGGCATGGGCGAGCCGCTGCTCAACTACGCCCCGGTCATGGAGAGCATCCGCATGATCACCTCGCCCGACGGCATGGCCTGGTCGGCCCGCCGCATCACCGTGAGCACGGCCGGTATCGCCAAGATGATCCGCCGTCTGGGCGATGAACAGGTGAAGTTCAACCTCGCCCTCTCGCTTCATGCGGCTGATGACGAGAAGCGCAACCGGATCATGCCCATCAACGAGACGAATAGTCTCGCTGTCCTGATGGAAGCGCTGGAATACTTCTACCAGCTGACGCGCGGCCGGATCTCTTACGAGTACATCGCGCTCAACGGCTTCAACGATACGCTCCAGGATGCCGACCGGCTGGTGAAGCTCTGCCGCCGGCAGTTTCCCGTTCGCGTCAACGTCATCGAATACAACACCGTCGAGGGCGTGCCCTTCCACAAGTCCGATGAGGCCACGATCGACAAATTTGCCCGCCGCGTGCGGGACAAGGGCGTCATGATTACCGTCCGGCGCAGCCGGGGCAAGGACATCGACGCCGCTTGCGGCCAGCTGGCCAACAAGGCCTGATCGCACGTCGCGTGTAGTCTTTATACGTTTGATCTCCCGCGCGGTCTCATTATTTTCGGATCGTACATCGAAATCCGCCTGCCGATGAAGATTCCCGTCAAGACCGTCGACGACTATATCGCAACCAAGCCCGAATGGACTGAAGCGCTCGAGAAACTGCGCGCCGTGATGCTTGCCTGCCAGCTCGAAGAGGGCATCAAATGGGGGTCACCCGCTTATATGATCAACGGCCAGAATGTCGCGGGACTCGCCGCGTTCAAGCAACACATCGCCATCTGGTTCTGGCAGGGCGCCTTGCTGTCCGATCCCGATGGCGTTCTAGTCAATGCGCAGGAAGGCAAGACACAGGCCCTTCGGCAATGGCGGTTTACGCGTGCAAAGGAGATCAAACCTGCACTGATCAAGAAGTACGTCCTCGAAGCGAAAGCCAATGCACAGGCCGGCAAGGCGGTCAAGCTGAAAAAGAAGGAAATGCCACCGCCGCCCGCGGAAATGGTGGCCGCCTTCGAAAAGGACAAGGCCCTGTCGGATGCATTCAAAAAGCTATCGCCAGGATGCCAGCGCGAGTATGTGGAATACGTCGCCGAGGCGAAGTTGCCCGCGACCCGGGAGCGGCGGATGGGGAAATCGGCGGGGATGATCTTGGCGGGGAAGGGGTTGAATGACGGGTATAAATAGCGGGTGGTAGGGTTCGGATTGGGAGGTGCGCCCGGTTGGAGAAAGGTGCTTAAAACTGTAACATACCACACTATGCGTTTTATAACGCATATTTAAATCCTTGTCCCCCAATTCCTTCCCTAAAACCCTCCCATCCCGCGCAGCCCAAACCAACATCCCAACCGCCCTCCCCACCCCCAGCGCCCCGCTTTCTCCTTGCCCCAACCCCGCGCCCATCGTACCTTTGCACAAAATTTGTCCGCCATGGGCCATACCGTGCACACCGAAAACCGCGTCTTCAAGAACCCCATCCTCGAACGCCTCACGCATACGCATATCGCCTGGCCACTGAGCATCTTCTACGGCCTCGCCGTCATCCTCCTCGGCTACACGATCTACTACGGCATCGTCGGCCCCGCCGCCAGCATCCTCATCTTCATCGGCGGCTTCGTCACGTTCACGCTGGTCGAATACCTGATCCACCGGTACACATTCCACATGGAAGCCGACACACCCCGGAAAGAACGCCTCCAGTACGTCCTACACGGCGCACATCACGACTTCCCCAAGGATAAGACCCGCCTCGCCATGCCGCCAATCGTGAGCATCGCCCTGGCCACCGGGTTCTTCCTCTTCTACCGCCTCCTGCTGGGCGACATCGGCATCCCGTTTACCGCAGGTTTCGTGGCCGGCTATGCCTCCTACCTCTGCGTCCACTACTCCGTACACGCCTTCCCGCCGCCCAAGAACATCCTCCGGCACTTGTGGATCCACCACGCCCTGCATCACTACCAGCAGCCGAATGCCGCCTACGGCGTCTCGTCCCCGCTTTGGGATATCGTCTTCCGGACCCTTCCGGATCGCCGCGGATTCAACGTCAAGACCAAGACGGGATATATCGACGACCGGGGCTGATCCCAACTTGACGCCTTGCCCATCCACCCGCCGTTTGCGGGCTAAGCGACCTTTCAAAGCCGCCGCCGGCTTTGGTAGTTCAGTTTACCTTTGCGGATCGTGACGGTCAAACCGCCGGTCATCGCGCTGTTCACAGGGCTGGTCCTGCTCGGATTGCTTGGACTGACGTTGCTTGCGGGCGACGACGGATTCCATATCGGCACACTCAGAATCAAGTACCCGACGGCCGATAAATTCCTCGCCGGGGGACGCAAATCGCCAACTGTTGGCCAGGACTCCCTCAAGCTCGCCCTCGAGGCAGCCGAACGCCGGCTGGACGAGGATTCGATCGCGATCATCAAGCCCTGCGATACATGCCCGGCCGCCGGGCTGAGCAATGCCCCGGCAGGATTCCATTTCGATGCCGATGGTACGGGCGCCATCCTCAAGATCGAGATGCCCGCAGGAAACCCGCACGCGCTCGACGCCTTCTTCGAGGACATGGAATCCGCTGCCGCCCAAAAGAAGAAGATACGCATCCTGCATTACGGCGATTCCCAGATCGAGGGCGACCGCATCACGTCGCACATCCGCCAGCGGCTGCAACATATGTTCGGCGGCAACGGCCCGGGCTTCCTGCCAATCATGCCGGTATACGAGCAGATCGCCGCGGATATCACGTACTCGCCCAATTGGGAGCGCTTCGCCTCGTTCGATCCGGCCAGGCGATCGCTGGACAACCGCAAGTTCGGCGTGTTCATGTCCTTCACCCGCTTCACGTCCGCACCAGTCGATACGTCTGCCTCCGGGACGACCAACGGTTCAGCATGGGTGCAGGTCGGACAGTCCCGCAAGGCCTCGGGCAACGCCCGGTATTTCAAGCAAGTGAGCCTGCATTATGGCAACCTGCATACGCCGCTCCTCATGCAGGTCTTTGACGGCGATTCGCTCATCGTCTCCGACACGCTGTTGCGGGACGGGAAATACCATGCCTACACGCTCAATTTCGCGAAGACACCGCAAGCCCTGCGGTATGTATTTACCGGCGAGGAGAGCGCCGATTTCTATGGATTCACGCTCGACGGCGGGTACGGCCTCAGCGTGGACAACATCGCGATGCGCGGTGCGACCGGGACGCATTTCAATTCAACCGACTTCGCGCTCAATGCCGAGATGGCCGCTGCACTCAACGTAAAACTCCTGATTCTCCAATATGGGGGGAATACGGTGCCGTACCTCAAGGACGAGCAAGGCATCGACACATACGTCCGACAGCTCCGCGCCCAACTGCGAAATCTCCGGAAGTACAATGACGGCGTGCCCATGATCTTCATCGGGCCGGCCGACATGGCCACCAGGATCGACGGTGCGTTTGCGTCCTATCCCCTGCTCGAACCGCTCATCGCGGCGCTACGGTCGATGTGCCAGGAACTGAACATTCCCTATTGGGACACATACAAGGCCATGGGCGGGAAAGACGCCATCCTGGCCTGGGCGGAACGCGACCTCGTGGCCGCGGATTACGTGCACTTCTCCTACAAGGGCACGCGGATCATCGCCGAGCAATTCGTCAACGCATTGCTGTTCGAATACCAGCAATACAAAGCCGGGTCAATGTGATGCGGGGCTGGCTGACAAGCGCCTTGCTGTTCGTCGCACTGCATCTTGCGGGGCAGCAATTCGTCATCGACTCGCAGTTGATGGCGAAATATCCGTTCATCCGTTGGAATACCAACGAGCTGAGCATTCCTGGAGACAGCTCGCATTTCCGGAACCTCTTCTCGCGCCTCGACGGGATGCTTGCGGGCAAGCGCGACCACGTCCACTTCTTCCACATCGGCGGATCGCACATCCAGGCCGACATCTACTCGAACCGGATCCGCACGTATCTCCAGCGTCTCGCACCCGGCTTCGCCGGGTCCCGGGGCTTCGTCTTTCCCTACAAGATGGCGCGGACGAACAACCCCGCAAATTATGTCGTGGATTACACGGGCAACTGGCGCGGCGTGCGGTGTTCGATCTACAACGACACGATCACCTGGGGCCTTTCCGGCGTGTCGGCCTTCACGACGGATTCCAGCAATTTCTTCAGCCTGGCCAGCCCCGCGAAATCGTCCAATCCCTTTGCCTTCGAAGGGATACGCGTCTTCCATAACGGATGGGAACCCGGATACCAGGTGCGCCCTTGCGACCCCGCACACATCACGGCAGAGGAGCATTGCCCGGAACTTGGCTATTCGGAATTCTACTTTGATACCCTGCAGCAGAATATGACCTTCGAAGTGTTTCGCGGCGGGCGACCGGCCGGCGACGAACGCTTCATCCTCATGGGCACCGAACTGATCGGCCCCCAGGAAGGGGTCGAGTATACCTCCATCGGTGTCAACGGGGCCGGCTTCGACGCGTTTCGCCGCTGCGCATACTTCGAGGCGCAGCTCGGGCTCTATCATCCGGATGTGTTCATTATCAGCATCGGCACCAACGATACATACACCTCACATTTCGACACAGTGCGCTTCGAGCGCAACTATCGCTGGTTTGTCGACCTGATCTACCGCAACAACCCGGAGTGCGCCGTGATCTTCACCGTGCCGAACGACTCCTATTACATGAAGCGGACGGTGAACAAGAATACCCGCGTCGCCCGCCGGATCATCTACCGCCTGGCAAAGGAATATAACGGCGCCGTCTGGGACTTTTATGCGATCATGGGCGGGTACGGCAGCTCGTACAAGTGGTACAAGGCGAAGCTCATGCCCTACGACCGCATCCACTTCACCCGCGACGGCTACGCGATCAAGGGCGACCTCTTCATCGAGGCGTTCCTCCACGCGTGGGAACGGATGACCGGACGGCCTGAGGATGAATTGCTCTCCCTCATCCGAAACCCGAGCTGACGGTGGACAGGCTGCGCGGCATACTGGCCTTCTCCGACGAGAGCCCACTGATCTTCACGCAGGCGGACTTTTGGATCTTCTTCGCCCTGGTGTATTTCGTCTTTGCCCTCGTGTACCGGCGGACACACCTGCGCAGTGCGTACCTGTTCCTCATCTCCGTCTTCTTCTATTACAAGACCTCGGGCCTTTTTGTCGGCATCCTGCTGTTCAGCACGGTCAATGACTATTACATCGGCAAGTGGATCCATGCCGCGACGGCGATATGGCGGCGCAACGCGCTCATGGCCTACAGCGTGATCATCAACCTGGGCATCCTGAGTTACTTCAAATACGCGTACTTCTTCACCGACTCCTATAACGCGCTTCTCGGGACCGACCACCAGGTCTTCAACTGGCTGGCGCATTTCGCCAACGGCTTCTTTGATACGCCATACTTCACGGTCGACAAGATCATCCTGCCCGTCGGGATCTCATTCTACACGTTCCAGACGCTGAGCTATACCATCGATATCTACCGGCGGCAACTGAAGCCGCTGGACAGCATGGTCGACTTCGGTTTCTTCGTGACGTTCTTCCCCCAGCTGGTGGCCGGCCCGATCGTCCGGGCGTCCGAGTTCGTGCCGCAGATCCACAAGGAGATCGTGATCACGCGGGACGATTTCGGCCGGGGCGTGTTCATGATCCTCAAGGGGCTCATCAAGAAGATGATCTTCGCCGACTACATCGCGATGAACTTCATGGACCGCGTATTCGACGCGCCGGAGATGTTCACCGGCTTCGAGAACGTGATGGCCATGATCGGCTACAGCCTGCAGATCTACGGCGACTTCTCCGGCTACACGGATATCGCCATCGGCCTCGCCCTCCTGATGGGCTTCACGCTGCCTGTCAACTTCAACTCGCCCTACAAGGCCCGCCACTGCGGCGACTTCTGGAAGCGGTGGCATATCTCCCTCTCAACCTGGCTGCGTGACTACCTCTACATTCCCCTCGGCGGCAACAAGCAAGGGACGGCCGCGACCTACATCATCACGGGCCTGATCGTGGCGGTGGCCTTGTACGCCATCGGCAGCATCGAGGAGACCTTCCTCGTTATCTTCGTTGTCATGATGTCCTTCTATGCGGCACGTTGGTCGCCGCCGTTCCGCAACTGGTTCAATACCAACATCA
>CAYMLN010000118.1:0-6907 GCA_964391045.1 uncultured Saprospiraceae bacterium | reverse complement strand
AGGGTCAAACAACACGGCGGTGGGAAGCAATGCTTTATCCAGCAATCTGACCGGATTTCAAAACGTTGCCGTGGGCAGGCAGAGCATGGAGGACAACACGTCGGGATTCAGTAACGTCGGACTTGGCTACCTGGCATTGGGCGGTAACACTTCGGGGGATTACAACACGGCTGTCGGTGTCATCGCGCTGAATAACAATGTCGCAAATAACCGCTCGACCGCAATCGGTTTCAGTGCCATGAGCGCCGCAGATAACCGGACGAACGGACGGGACACCTACAACACAGCCGTAGGATATGCAGCCCTCCAGGGCAGCGCCACCGTTTCGAACAATACCGGCCAATACAATACCGCGGTCGGCGACGAGGCCATGTTGGTCAACGCAACAGGCTCCAATAACACGGGCCTTGGGTCCAGTGCCTTGAGAGCCAATACCACCGGGACCTTCAACACGGCCGCCGGACATCAGGCCCTGAACGCCAATACGACCGGGTCAGCCAATACGGCATTCGGCGTTGCCGCGGTCCTGTCCAACGCGACCGGCGACAACAACTCCGGCTTCGGCCGGAGCGCCTTCTTCACGAATGCCGACCTGGATAACACCACGTGCATCGGCTACTTTTCCGGCGGCATTTCCAACGTGAACAACCGCGTCGAGATCGGCAATACAAGTGTTTCCTGGATCGGCGGCCAGGTCAACTGGGGCACCTACAGCGACGCCCGGATCAAGAAAAATGTCCGCGAAAACGTACCCGGCCTCGACTTCATCAGCCGCCTAAGGCCCGTGACGTACAACCTGGACATTCACACACAAAACGCGTTGACCATCGGTGGCAAAAAGGAAGAAGCTGACTGGCCGTCGAAATACGATATCGAAAAAAGAACGATGACCGGCTTCATCGCCCAGGAGGTCGAAGCGGCCGCGCAGGCCGCCGGATATGACTTTAGTGGCGTGGAAAAAGCCGCGGACGAAGTCGGGATGTACAGCGTCCGTTATGCCGAATTTGTGGTGCCGCTGGTCAAGGCCGTTCAGGAACAACAGGCGCTGATCGCGGACCTGCAAGCGCAACTGGCCGAAACGAATACCTTGCGCGCAGAGATGGACATCCTCCGCCAGCAAATTGACCGTTTGGCCAGCCCATCCGAAACACAGCCCCGCAACTGACCCTTTACAATCCCGCCCGCAAAGAGAGTGTCCCATGAGCGGTCGCGCGTTTCCTCGACGAGGACATGCCGCGACCGCTCAATCGTTTCGGCCAACCGGAGAATCGGATAACTGTCCGGGCGGCATCGGCGGCCAATAGCTTTGACGAAAAGAAAGCCACCACCAATGTCAAAGCTGCTTTTCCTCCCGTCCCTGGTCACCCTGCTCATCACCGTGCTGCTCGTCCCGTCCGGCAGCCATGCCCAGTCCGTCGGCCTCGGCACCGAGACGCCCAATGCCAGCGCGATCCTCGACATCACCTCGACCGAGAAGGGGATCCTCGTCCCGCGCATGACCACCGCCCAGCGTACGGCCATCGCTTCGCCAGCCAATGGCCTGCTGGTGTTTGATCTCACGACTGGCAGCTTCTGGTTCTACAACAGCGGGGCATGGGCCAACCTGGCTGCTACGGGAGCATCCAACAAGATCGTCGATGCGGACAATGACACCAAAGTGCAGGTGGAGAAGAACCCGGATGAAGACATCATTCGCTTTGACCTGGCCGGACAGGAGGGGATGGCCTTGCGAGCCAATGCCAGCAACAATCCACGCCTCGAGTTGACCAGTGCGTATGACAATGTATTCATCGGGACCGGCGCGGGCCAGGCCAATGGCACGGCAAGCTTCAACACAGTGGTCGGCGCACATGCCTTTGAGGAGAATACAACGGGAAATAACAACACCGCAATCGGTCGAGGCGCCATGAATAAGAATACGACCGGCGCCAACAACACCGCCCTCGGCTTAAATGCCCTGACCAACAACACGACCGGGGTCGCCAATACATCTGTAGGCAATGATGCGCTGTCTTTCAATACAACCGGCGTCGGCAATGTCGCGATCGGCCTGAATACCCTGCTCGCAAATACAACCGGCAGCGACAACATTGCCATCGGACGTTCCGCGCTTTCTAACAATAAAGCCAACTCCCGAACCACGGCGATCGGCGACTGGGCCATGTTCTATGCCGATGACCGGACGACCGGCAGGTCAACCTACAATACCGCAGTTGGATTCAACGCCATGTATGGGTCAAGTACACCGGCCAATAACACGGGCCAGCATAACACGGCCATCGGCGACATCGCCATGCAGGACATCACCTCGGGCAACTACAACGTCGCCCTGGGGAGCCGGGCCCTCCAGGATATCACCAGCGGATCGGACAATACAGCCGTCGGTCATGCGGCACTCGGCTCCAACCGCGCCAACTCCCGCTCCACCGCCATCGGCGAGGAGGCCATGTATGCGGCCGACGACCGGACGACAGGCAGGTACACCTATAACACCGCCGTAGGCTACCAGGCCCTCATGGGCGGCGGCCCCGCCTCCGGCAATACCGGCCAGTACAATACGGCGATCGGGGACGTGGCGCTCCGATACAATACAACAGGCAGCAACAATACCTCCGTGGGCGCCGAATGCATGTATAATGTCACGACAGGCTCGAACAACACGGCCGTTGGATCGGGTACTTTTGTCTTGCTTTCAACCGGCCATCAAAACACGGCGATCGGACGAGGTGCCGGTGCTGCCGTCACAACGGGCGCCTGGAATGCTTACCTCGGGGCTGATGCCGGCAATACCAACGTCACCGGCAATGACCAACTCTGCATCGGCTGGGGCGCCGATGCGTCGAGTATCGCCCTGAATGATGCGACCGCTATCGGCGAACTGGCTTCCGTCAATGCGTCCAACAAAGTGCGCATCGGCAACAGCTCCATCACCGTCATCGAAGGACAGGTGGATTGGAGTTATCCGTCCGACGGGCGATTCAAGCGAAATGTCGTCGAAGACGTACCCGGTCTCGATTTCATTTCCCGCCTCCGGCCGGTCACCTATACATTCGACCTGGCCGCCTTCAACCAGCATGTCCGGCGTGACGGCTGGACGGACCAACTGCCCCCGGAAAAGCTGGCGGAAGAACGCGCAGCCGAACGCCGTTCCGAGGAATCACGGATCACCGGTTT
Source organism: uncultured Saprospiraceae bacterium (assembly GCA_964391045.1). GTDB lineage: Bacteria > Bacteroidota > Bacteroidia > Chitinophagales > Saprospiraceae > Opimibacter. Next base: position 3,733 of record CAYMLN010000118.1, on the reverse strand, counting down.
TATCGCGCAGGAGGTCGAGTCCGTTGTCGATGAACTCGATTACGAATTCTCCGGGCTCATTCGCCCGACCAATCCAAAAGATAACTACGGTATCCGCTATGCCAGCTTCGTTCCGGCATTGGTAAAAGCCATCCAGGAACAACAAGTCCTCATCGCGGAGCAACAGGCCCGCATGAACGACCAACAAGCCACGATCTCCGCACTCGAGGTTCGCCTCGCGAAAACGGAAGCCTTGGAAGCCCTCATGAACCAAATGCAGCAACAACTCGCCGTACTCCAGCAAGAGGTTCGCCAAGCAGGCACGAACTGATCACCCCCATGAACACCCCGAAGGCCCCGAACACACCTCGCCCAACACGTAGTCAGGTTGTGCGGTCGCCCGCCCCGATCCCCGGGGCGGGACCTGACCGCACGGCCGGACAGATCGATTGAATACCTTAGAGATCGCATGCACACAGCTTCACGTCCCGGATCATGGACCCGACGATTCCTTCGCCGGGTCTTTGCCGTGGTAGGCGTGTGCATGGCGGCCTGTGCCGGGGCATCCGCGCAGACGCAATTCTACACGCTGAGTACGGCGGAAGGCCTGTCGGACAATTACATCAACACCATGACCGTCGACCGCAACGGCTACCTGTGGGTCGGCACCGGAAGCGGCCTCAACCGGTTCAACGGCAAGCAGGTGGAGCGGTTCTTCGCGAAGGACCAGCCCGCGCTGCGCAGCGATATCATCCGGCAGGTGGCGTGTGATTCCGCCAACCGGCTCTGGGTCCTCAATGACCGGCTGGACCTGGCCATCATCGACGAGGACAGGCGATTCCGGCCGGTCGTACTCGCCGATTCGACCGGACCCGTCCGCACCCGGTACATCTTCCAGACCGCCTCGGCAGGCACGATCCTGGTCACCAACCGGGGGCTATGGCAATTTCCCGTCGAACAGGTCCTGACCACAGACGACACGATACGTCTCCATCATTTCCATCGCCTGCGCTTCCAGGTACCCGACTCGCTGCTGGCCCATCCATACTATATCAATCAGGAGCTTTCTGCAGACCGGTACGTCCTGGTCTCGCCGACACATGTGACCATCCTGGATTTCGACGCCATGACCCTGACCGGCCCCACTGCTTGCGCAGGTTGCCGTGTGATCGGCAGCTTCGACGGTGACCAACCCGTCGTCTATCGGAACAACGAGCGGTCGTTGGCCACCTTAAACCCGAAAGACGGCGCTTTCCGCCCCGTCATGCAGGATGTGCGCGACCAGGCCGGAATGCCCTTAATGGGTTCCATCGTGCGCATGGTATCCCTCGACGGCTTGGATATGCTGATCGCCACGCGCGGAAACGGCGCCTATATCTACCGGCCATCCAGCGGGCGGCTCACACACTATCCCCACGACCCGGCCAATCCGGCCGGCCTCGCCAACCCGAACCCCAACGCGATCACCTCGACGCCTTCCGGCTGGGTCTTCCTCGGCTGCACACCCCAGGGCATCAGCTATTTCAACCACGACGCGGTCATCGGCCAGCAGACGATCTTTCAGGACGCAACAGGCCGGGGTTACAACCTGGAGGTCGGCAATCTCACCAGCCCGGACGGCGACACGTATTACCTGCTCATCCTCGGCAGCGAACTGCTCGTCTGGCAGCGGAGCACCAACACCTCAAGATTCCTCCGCCTTGGACAAAAGCCCGATGCCGCCGGGAATTACCCGGGGTATGGCCATGTGATGGCCGACAACCTCGGCCGTATCTGGGTGACCATCGCCGGCGAAGGTGTTGTCGTGCTTGATCACAAGACACAACGCGTCCTGCGACGGATAGACCTCACAAAGGGTCGGCCTGAATTATTCCCAAAGAACTATGCCCGCTGCCTGCACATCGGACCTGACGGCAACGTCTGGGCGAGTACCCGCAACGGTGTGGTCCGCATCGGTTTCTCGGATTTCGACGTGGACCTGTTTGAAGGCACGGTCCTCGACTCCATCAAGACCAACATCGTCAACTTCATCGACTGGCCGGCACCCGGCAAGATGTGGGTGGCCACGGAGACTCGCGGCGTGTTTGTCTTCGAACTTGCCGCCAACACGATGACCCGTCGCACGGTCGCCAGCGGCGATCTCCTTTCCAATTCGGCCTTCTGCATCAACAGTGACCGACTGGGCAACATCTATGTCGGCACGGCCCAGGGGCTGACGGTCTTCCTGAAGGACGGCAGCTTGCGCAAGTATACCCCGGACAACGGGCTCCTTAACAGCCGGCTCGAGGCGCTCCTGCTCGACGGCAAGAACCGGATGTGGTTCGGCAATGATGTCGGCATCGGTTGCTTCAATATCGCAGACACGACGATCCGCATGTTCGACGAACGCTTCGGCCTCAGCGTCCAGGGTTTCCGGGTCTATGCCTATCACCAGAACAGCAACGGCGAATTGGTGTGGGGCACCGAGCGAGGCATACAGTACTTCCACCCGGATTCGCTCTATGACCAGGAGATCGACCTGCAGGCCAACATCCACCGCATCGAGGCACAGGACCTGGACCGATGGATCACGCGGTCGACCACCATCAACCTGCCGGCGGGCAACAACTTCGTCACCTTCCACTTCTCCACGCTGGACTTCAGCAAGCACATCCGCACCTTCTACCAGTATAAACTCGAGGGGCTGGATCCGTACTGGATCACGGTCATGGACCAGCAGACGGCACGCTATAACTCACTGAAGCCCGGGACCTATACCTTCATGGTCCGCGCCTCCCATGACGGCAAGACCTGGCATGACGCCGAGTACCCGGTCATGATCACACTGAAACCGTTTTTCACCCAGACCGCCCTCTTCAAGTTGTTGATCGCGGGCCTGGCGCTTTCGATCCTCTACGTCATTTACCGCTATGTCAGCGGGCGGATCCGCCGCCGGGCCGAGGAACTCGAATCGGAAGCGACCATCCAGTACTTCGCTTCGACCATCAATCGCCAAAAGGACGCCGACGAGATGTTCCAGGATGTCGCCCGGCAAGCCGTCAGCCGGCTCGGCCTTGACGCGTGCGTGATCTACCTGCTCGATCCGGGCCGCCGTCTCCTCTTGCGCAAATCCGCCGCCGGTCTGCACGCCAGCGGCAAGGATCCCCTGCCCGGAATGCCGGAAGTCCCCCTCGGCCAGGGCTTCTCTGGCCATGTGGCGCTAACGGGCGAACCCCTGGTCATTGCGGACGCGGAAAAAGACGCACGCGGCCTGCCGGTAACGGGCCGCAAGGGATGCGCCATCGTCGTACCTATCGTGCTGGAGGGGCAGGTCGTGGGCGTCATCGACGGCACGGGACCCGCCCGAAAAACGCCGACCCATCGCATGCTCCGTTCGTTGACGACGATCGCCGTACTGATGGCCGCGCAGATCCGGCGCAACGAGGCGGAAGAAGCGAAGCGCCGCGCAGAGCTCGACGTACTGCAAAACCGGCAGCAGGCCGCCGAATCACGCCTGCAAAGCCTGCGCCTGCAGATGAACCCGCACTTCCTGTTCAACGCGCTCAACTCGATCCAGCAGATGATCCTGGCCAACGAGGAACTGGTGGCGACCCGGTACTTGTCGCGGTTCTCCAAGTTGCTCCGCTCCATCCTCGTGCAGAGCGACAAAGAGACTGTCACGCTGCGGGAGGAACTCGACATGCTTCGGCTTTACATTGAACTGGAATCCGTGCGCTTCAAGGATGCCTTCGCCTTCACGATCGACTGCGACGAC
>CAYMLN010000117.1:0-6913 GCA_964391045.1 uncultured Saprospiraceae bacterium | reverse complement strand
TCAAGCGCGCCCGACAGCTCTCCGTCGAACTGAAGCGCGAACTCCATGAGAAGCTCGAGGAATTCGTTGTCGTCACGGAGACGATCGAGGAAGTCCACGAGAACAAGGAGCAGATCGAGATCAGCCGTTCCTATGAGCGGATGGCCAGTCCTACCCTGTTGGCCACCGAGGAGTTCATCCACGGCGAACTCGAATTCCGCTATCCCGAGCCGGTCGAGAAGGAAGAGGATTTCCCGGAGGATTTCGAATAACCCATCCGGGTCCGATCAACCTTCGGCATGACGCAATTGCAGGGCAAACGGATCGTCCTTGGGATCAGCGGGAGCATCGCCGCCTACAAGTCGGCGTTCCTCGTCCGCCTGCTCATCAAGGCCGGCGCGGAGGTTCGCGTCATGATGACCGAATCCGCCACGGCATTCGTCTCCCCGCTGACCTTTTCCACGCTCAGCCGCCATGCCGTCGCCACCGACGTGCATGACGAGGGGCAGTGGAACCAGCATGTCGAATGGGGCCTCTGGGCCGACGCCATGGTCTTCGCCCCGGCCACGGCCCACACCCTCGCCCGCGCGGCGCACGGGCTCGCCTCCGACATGCTCACGGCCACCTATCTCTCGGCGCGCTGCCCGGTCTTCTTTGCCCCCGCGATGGACCTCGACATGTGGCACCATCCCGCCACGCAGGAGAATATCAGCAAACTGCAGAACTACGGCAATTTCATCATCGACGTCGGCGTCGGCGAACTCGCCAGCGGGCTGGAAGGCCCGGGGCGAATGGCTGAGCCCGAACAAATCGTCGAGCGGCTCGCCGAACACTTCAGGTACATGGAGGACTTTCGGGATATCCATGTCCTTGTCAATGCCGGACCGACGCACGAGGCGCTGGATCCCGTGCGCTTCCTCGGCAACCACTCCACCGGCAAGATGGGCGCGGCGATCGCCGGCGAATTCGCCCGGCGCGGCGCGCACGTGCATTTCGTGGCCGGTCCGGGAAGCGAGACGCCCGATCACTCTCGCGTGTCGGTGACGCGCGTGACATCAGCCGAGGATATGCTCATGGCCTGTACGCGGATCTTCCCGTCCTGCGCCGTCGCCGTCCTTGCGGCGGCCGTCGCCGATTACCGGCCCGCGCAGGTCGCCCCGGAAAAGATCAAGAAGACGGCGGACATCCTCACGCTCGAATTGGTCAAGACGCCCGATATCGCGGCCACGCTCGGTGAACGCAAGCGGGCGGACCAGGTGCTCATCGGCTTCGCCCTCGAGACCACCGACGAACGCCTTCACGCGCGCGAGAAGATGCTGCGCAAGCGGATGGACATGATCGTCCTCAACAATCCGCGCCATGCGGGTGCCGGCTTCGGCCATGACACCAACAAGGTCACCTTCCTGTATCCGGACATGCCGGAACGACAATTCGACTTGAAAACCAAAAAGGCCGTCGCCGCGGACATCGCGGATGCGGCCCGCCAAATCCTTTCCAGGCATGCGAAGCATTGATCTGTTCCTGAGCGCACTCCTCACCCTCGTCCTGCCTTTCGCGGCGCATAGCCAGGAATTGAATGCCACGATCGTCGTCAGCACGCCGAAACTCCAGGAAGCCGATCCGGTCATCTTCAAGACGCTGGAGAAGGACTTGCGCGAATTCATCAACCAGGAACGCTGGGGTACCGTTGATTTCAAGAGCCACGAGAAGATCGAGTGCAACTTCCAGGTCAACATCAAGACGGAGCTGGGCAACAACGCCTATCAGGCCGATATCGCCATCAAGGCAGTGCGACCTGTATACGGCTCCGAATACAAGACGCTGCTCGTCAACTATGTCGACCGGGACATCATCTTCAACTACCAGGAGTACCAGCCGATCGAGAACAGCACGAACTTCTTCAAGGACAACCTCTCGGCTGTCTTCTCCTTCTACGCGCACCTGATCCTCGGCTTGGACGGCGACAGCTTCACCCCAATGGGCGGCGATGAGCATTATCGGTTTGCCCAGCAGATCATCAACCAGGTCCCTTCCGCCATTGCCGACATTGACAAGGGCTGGCAATCGCTCAACCGGAAGAATACGCGGTACTGGATGATGGAGAACCTGCTGAGCGCGCGCTTCGTCTCCTACCGGGAAGCGTGGTACAACTACCACCGGAAGAGCCTGGATGTCATGTACGCCAATACCGGCGAGGGCATCGCGACCATGATCGAGGCCCTCAGGGAGGTGGACAAGACCAATACGACCTACCCCCTGACCGTGACGGTGATCATGTTCGTGTCAACCAAGAGCGACGAGATCATCGAGATCATGAAAAACGCCGACCGTACGCAGAAGAATGCGGTCTACGACATCATGCGGAAGCTCGATCCGTCCAATTCCGGCAAGTATAATGCCCTCCGCCAGTAAGGCCAGGCTCGCCCTCCTCGCCTCCGGCGCCGGCAGCAACGCCGACGTCATCAGCGCCTATTTCAGCGGACATCCCTCCATACGCGTCGCCCTCGTCGTCACCAACAACCCGCAGGCCGGGGTGATCGGCGTCGCCGCCCGCCACGGGCTCAAGACGCTCATCGTGCCGCGCAGGGAATGGCATACTCCGGACGAGGTCCTCCGGATCATGGCCGCGCTCGACGTGACCCATATCGTGCTGGCCGGCTTCCTGCAGTTGATCCACGCGGACATCATCCGCGCCTATCCCGGCCGGATCGTCAACATTCACCCCGCCCTACTGCCCGATTTCGGCGGCAAGGGCATGTACGGTCATCACGTCCATGCCGCGGTCAAGGCCGCTGGACGAACCGCTACCGGGATCACGATCCATGAGGTCAACGAGCGGTATGACGAAGGCCGTATCCTCTTCCAGGCCCGGACGCCCCTCACGGTTGAGGATACGCCCGATACCATCGCGGCAAAGGTGCATGTGTTGGAGCACCGGCATTATCCGGAGGTGATCGAGACGTGGATCACGGGATAAGGCTCCTTGCCCCCGTTCATTCATCCCTTTTTTCCCTGGTAAATTGTACCGGCTGTGATCCGTAGTGCGCAGCCGGAAGCCACGCCGTTCAAACAGCATCGGCTTTCCATGATCGGGAAACACGCCGAGGCCAGGGAACACCGGCCAACCGGACACAAGATGAGCCGGCATGGCCAGGCAGGCTATCATTCGTGTCTTTCATCTGCCATCAGGGATACTGCGACCAGTGCTCCGGAAACCTGTACCGGTAGCCTTCCATTCCATGCAAGCCGCCCGTATGTATGGCGACGATGCGACTGCCCGAAGGAAAAAAGCCGGTATGCAGTGCGTCAATCGTCGCTTTCATCATCTTGCCCGTATACACGGGCTCCAGCGTGATGCCCGTCGCGGCCGTAAACGAATACATGGACGTCCGCAGGGCTTCGTCATACCGTCCGAATCCGCCGGCATGATGGTCGGGCCATACTGACCATACGCACGATGGCGTAATGTGGACGGACGACACGATCTCGTCGACATAGGCTATTGAACAACCTTTCCACGCCGGGACCATGATCACATGCCAGTGCGCCGGCGCCGCGGACAGCACGCCCAGTGCAGTGCCAAATGTGCCGGCAGGCAGGATGACATGCGTGGGATCAAGGGCGCTGAGGTATTCCACGATCTCCGCCGTTCCCTTCCAGCCCAGCGGACCGTTGGCCCCTTCCGGGATGAACAGTGCGGCAGCGTCGATCGCCGATGCGTCGGCCGGCCCAAAGGCCGCAAAGGCTTGCGGGTGCACCATTCGACATTCGCCGCCCAACGCACGGATGCGTCGCAGCGTCGGATTGTCCGGATCGTCGCGATACCCGCGTACGATACTGGTCAGCTGCAGCCCGAACGTCGCGCAGGCCTCCGCCAGGGCGGCGAGGTGATTGCTGAACGGTCCGCCCTTGGAGATCACGTGCTTAATGCCGCGGCATCGCGCCTCCTCGAAATAATACTTGAGCTTGAAATACTTGTTGCCCGTCGCCCAACTGTCTAACAGGTCAAGCCGGAGGAGATGAAGCCGAATGCCCGCGACGGCCGTATCGAGCGGCGAAAAAGGCGGGGGGGACGGCAACGCAGTTCGGGGCGCGCGGTCCATGCCTCAGGTCGAGATCAGCACGATCTTCTTGGTGCGAAACGTGCGGCCCGACGCATCCTGCAAGCGAAACAGATAGGTCCCGCGCTTGAGGTCGCTGAGGTCCACCGAGACTGTCTCCCGCGGGTGGTCGACCTTGATCGCCACCTCACGCACCGCAACGCCGAGGATGTTGAAAATCTTGAGCGTGAAATCTCCCTGGGCCAGGTCGCGCAACTGGAAGCGCACCGGGCCGTATGTGGGATTGGGGTACACCAGGATATCCGGCCGTGTGGGTTCTTCGGTGACGATGCGCGTGATCAGCGGATGGGTCTTGAACAAGACACTGACGACCTGGTGATCATCGTCGATCTCGATCTCCGCAAGCATCACACCCGAGATCGCCTGCACAAAACGAAGTCGCTCCGTCTGCCGAAGCAGCCGGATCTCCGGCACTGTGCTCGTCACGTCCGTCCATCTCCCGCCGCGCAGGGTTTCCACCCGGGTGGCGTACTTGGTCATCACCCGCTGGCGAAGCACATTGGCTGATTCCGTCGGCAGGTAAAGCGTGCCTGTGCCGTCAACGACGACATCCTCGTGTACCGTGACCGTGATCCGGCACGAATCGGGCAACGGCGATGGCGTCCACGTGCAGGAATGATCCCTTGGCCATGCGAATGCGGCTACGCGGCGACCCTTGTAGGATGCCGTGCTGCCGAGTACGCCCTTAAAAAACAAGGACTGCATCGGCGTTTGGCCATAGGTCAGGCGCATATGCGGGCACAAGGGACTCTGTTCGATAAACTGGCTCAGGACAGCCTGCGCGCCTTCAAGATCGAGGACGCCGAGCGTCTCTTTTCCCTGCTGGAGGAATCCATACGCTTTGCCGTCCCGCACCCCCATCGGAACGATCCGATGACTGACGGCAAACGGCGCCTTGAGGAAACGCAGGTCCCACGACTGGCCGGGACCCGTACTGACCGGGACCGTGCGTTCGGGAAAATACTCGCGGGCGTAGTATAGCGTGTCCTCCGCCAGGCGGTTCCAGTCCATGAACTGCCCGGTGGCGTCGGGGAGCCACCATCCCATCCCGAGGATGAGCAGGTATCGGATCAGTCGGCCATCCATTGCAATCCGACGAATTTATAGTACTCGCCCCGCCGGGCCATGAGGCTCTCGTGATCGCCGGTCTCGACGATCCGGCCATCCTGCAGGACGACGATCTGGTCGGCATGCCGGACGGTGGACAGGCGGTGCGCGATGACGATCGACGTGCGGCCCTCCATCACGCGGGACAAGGCTTCCTGGACCAGTCGCTCCGAGCGGGAATCGAGCGAGGCCGTGGCCTCATCGAGGATCAGGATGGGGGGATTGATGAGCAGGGCGCGCGCGAGTGTCATGCGCTGCCGCTCGCCGCCGCTAAGCGTGCTGCCGCGGTCGCCGACCATGGTCTGGTAGCCTTCCGGAAGTCCGGCGATGAACTCGTGGATCTGCGCGATACGCGCCACTTCGATCACCTCCTCCATCGTCGCGTCCGGCTTGCCGAAGGCGATGTTGTTGAAGATCGTATCGTGAAACAGCACCGGGTCCTGGTTGACGATCCCCATCAGGCGGCGAAGGTCGGCGAGGTCGTAATCGCGGATGTCGATCCCGTCGATGCGAATGGCGCCGCGCGTCACGTCATGGAAGCGCGGCAGCAGGTCGGCCAGCGTGGACTTGCCCGTGCCGCTCGAGCCCACGATGGCGAGCACCTTCCCCTTGGGAATGCGCAGGCTGATGTCCTGGAGCACCCAGTCGTTTTGCGCGTTGTACCGGAACCACACCTGGTCGATCACGATATCCTCGTGAAACGCCTTGATCGGTTTCGGATTGGCAGACTCGGGGATGCGCTCGTCATTGTCGAGTACCTCATTGATGCGGTCGACGGCGGCCAGGCCCTTCTGGATGTGATAGTACGCGGAGGAAAACGCCTTGGACGGCGCGATCACGTTGAAGAAGGCGTACAGGAAGGCGAAGAACGTCTCCGGCTGCAATTCGCTGCGAAACACGAGGTGCGTGCCGTACCACAGGAGCACAGAAACGATGGTGATGCCGAGCACCTCGGACAATGGCGAAGACAGGTCACGCCGGTACATGATCCGCGTCAGCAAACTCCTGTAGGAATCATTGATCCCCCGAAAGCGGGCCTGTTGCTGATCCTGGGCATTGAACCCCTGGACGATCCGCATGCCGTTGATGCTCTCCTCGACGTGCGTCACGAGGTCCGCAAGCTTGCCCTGCACGGCGCGCGACTGCCGCTTCAGGTTGCGGCTGATCCGGCCCACGATGAAGACCGTGAAAAGAATGAGGACGAAGACGAAGAAGGTCAGCCGCATGCTCGTCACGAGCATGAAGGCGATGCTGCCGATGATGACGATCGGCTCCTTGAACACGGACTCGATCACGTTGAGGATCGAATACTCGACCTCCTGGACATCCGTACTCACGCGGGAAAGCAGGTCGCCCTTGCGGCCGCGGGTGAAATACGCCAGCGGGAGCTGCATGTATTTCCGGTAAATCGCCTCGCGCACATCGCGCACGATGCCGTTGCGCACCTGCGCCATGAAGACGAGCGACAGGTAACGGAACAGGTTCTTGAGGAAGAAGATCGCGACGAATGCGACGCAGACGATGACCAGCGCGCCTTCCTTCCCCTCCTCGGCGACGAGCTTTCCAAATACGTAGGTCAGCCAGTCCTGGATATCGGTCACCGAGAACGGGACGGGCTCCGTGATGACCTGGGCGCGCCCAAAGAGGATCTGGAAGAACGGGATGATGATCGGGATGCTGATCACCATGCAAAGCGCCATGAGCAC
>CAYMLN010000116.1:0-6923 GCA_964391045.1 uncultured Saprospiraceae bacterium | reverse complement strand
TCGATGGCGAGGTCATGCGGGAGGTAGCGCTCGATGATCTCCTGCACCTCGAGGAAGATCTCGCGCAGCTTCTCTGCCTGTTCCTTCTTGTCCTTGAGGCGGAGGACGCCGACCTCCAGGACCTGGATCCGCTGTCCGTCGATCTCGATGACGGCGAAGCCGAGCACGTTGGTGCCGGGGTCGATGCCCAGGATGCGCTTGGATGTGGGCCGGGCGGGGATCATGCGATCTTGGTCACCAGGATCTTGTCGATCGTCGGGCCGTCCATGTCCACGACCTCGAACTCGAAGACGCTCCAGTTGAGCCGTTCGCCGGTCTTGGGCAGGCGGCCGAGCTCCGTGATGACGAGTCCGCCGAGCGTGTTGACCTCAAAGTCCTTGGCGTACTCGTCGAGCTCGAAGCGGGAAAGGAAGTCCACGATCGGGAACTGGCCGTCGACCAGCCAGCTCGTCTCGTCGCGCTGCTGGAAGAGAAACTCCTCCGCGTAGAATTCCGACACGTCGCCGACAAGCGCCTCGAGGATGTCGCTGATCGTGATGATGCCCTGCACCGAGCCGAACTCATCGATGACCAGGGCATACCGGTGCTTCGTAGTCTTGAACAACTCGAGGGCCTGGTAGGCCGACGAGGTCTCCGCGATGTAGTGCGGCTCGCCCATGAGCGACTGCAGGTTGAACCCGCCCTGGTGCAGGACGGTGAACAGTTTCTTGAGCGCCACGACGCCGATGATGTCCTGGGACTCGGGGTCATAGACCGGATAAAAGTTGTGCATGTCCTCCAGCACCGTCTTCCGGATCTCGTCGACCGAGTCGTCGAGACTGATGGAGGTCATCTTGCGCCTGGAGGTCATCAGCGAGCTCACCGATCGGTCGCCAACGCTAAAGACGCGGTTGACGATCTCCTGCTCGATCTGCTGGATCTCGCCCCCCTCGCGGCCCTCCTTGACGATGGCCTTGATCTCCTCTTCCGTCACTTTCGATTCCCCGGCTTCGCGGCCCGGGAAAAGCTTCAGCACGAGTTCGGTGGTGTGCGTGAGCAGCCAGACGAACGGGGCGGCGATCGTGCCGATGAATTGCATCGGGACGGCCACGACCTTGGCGATCGACTCCGGGTAGGTCAGGCCGACCCGTTTGGGAACCAGCTCACCCAGGACCAGGGAGAAGAATGTGATGATGACAAGCACCACGATCAGGCCGAGCGTGTCCGCATAGGGCGCCAGGACGGGAAACTGCCCGAGCCAGGCCGCCATGTCGTCCGTGATCGTCTCACCGCTATAGATACCGGTAAGCAGGCCGACGAGTGTGATGCCGATCTGCACGGTCGAGAGGAGCTTGCTTGGCGACTCCTGGAGCCGGATGGCCGCCTTGGCGCCGGCGTCGCCCTTCTTCGCCGCGAAGCTCAGGCGGTTCTTCCGGGCGGACACCAGGGCGATCTCCGACATCGAAAAGATCCCGTTGATCAGGATGAGGGCAATCAGGATGAATATCTCCATTGGGGGGCTCCGGCCGCCGGCCGGGTATGCAAAGATTAACCAAAAAAGGGAATCTCCCCGTCGGGCGACCCGTCACAGGGTGCCAGAAACGCCTTCCGGGCCGAACTTTCGCCGGCGACGAAGGGTTAAAATTTCTATTAAAAGAACCTTGCCGCGTTACAAAAAGGCACGTCCTGACGTTTTATAGAAAATGATCCAACTCGTCCTGCTCCTGACCCTTGCGCGCCTGTTCGGCAGCGCGGCCCCGGCGGAAGCCCCGCAGGCGCACGACCTGTGCGCGACGACCAATTTCAGTTGGCAAGGCGGCGAGGAGGTCACCTACAAGCTTTATTACCAACTCGACTTCATCTGGATCGCAGCCGGCGAGGCCGTCTTCCGCGTCAAGGACCTGGGCGACCGCTACCACGTGACCATCGACGGTCGGACGATCAGCGCGTTCGAATGGTTCTACAAGGTGGAGGACCGGTACGAGAGTTTTATCGACAAGAAGACCTTGCTGCCCATCTCCTTTTCCCGCGACATCCGGGAGGGCAAGTACATGTGGTGGGACAAGTTCACCTTCGACCAGAAAAACCACAAGGTCCACGCCGTCAAGGGCGGCCCCAACAAGCCGACGAAGTACTACGCCGTCGACCTTTCGGGCTGCATGCATGACATGATCTCGATCGTCTATCATGTGCGCAACCTCGACTTCAGCCGCTACCAGACCGGCGATCAATTTCCTGTCAAGGTTTTTGTCGAACAGGAATATCCGCTTCAGGTCGAAGTGCGCGCGAAGAACCAGGAGACCAAGATCCGGAACATGGGCAAGTACAAGACCCACCTCATCCGGCCGCAGGTCGTCTCCGGCCACTTCTTCAACGATGATACGCGGATGGACATCTACATCTCGGCCGACAACAACCGGATCCCGCTCATGATCGAAAGCCCGGTGTCGGTCGGCAAGGTCAAGGCCGTGCTGTCGTCCTACAAAGGCCTCCGATATCCGCTGGCCGGCGGACAATAAGCCGTTTCTCCGGGTCCGTGGCCGCCGCAAAGGCCGTAAATGCAGGCTATCCGACACTGTTGGGGCGCGCAACGCCCTATATTCATAGGGAATAAAACCCCGTCGCATGCGCCTGTTCCCGCTGTTCCTGCTGCTCGTACCGTGCCTGTTGCCTGCCCAATCGCCTTGCGGCACCTACTCCGCCGGCCGCCTCATTCAGCCCAACCGCGTCGCGGCGTGGCACAGTCCTACCGGGACACAATTCTTTGACGGCCAAAACAGCCGTATCCAGATCCCGCATGATGCGCCAAATGCCCCATACGTCATCTGCGCGTTGACCCCCTGGATGTTCGCCCGCGACGAAGCCGGGGATTCGCTCACATCGCTCCAGACCTTTGGCGGCTTTGCAAAAGGGCAACTCTTTGCCGGCCCGCTGGGTCCCGGCGCGGTACCATATGCTGATGCCTGTGCGGATTACAACCAGGTATGGTCGGTCACCCTCGGGGACATCCTCGCACACCAAGGAGATTGGGCGGAGGATGCAACGATAAACGATTCGCTGGTGGCTGTGTTCGGATGGCCGGCCCAAGGCAACCCCTTCTTTGAAATTGTCAACGGCTTCCCGCTCCCGGCTGATCACCACGGTGGTTGGGCCGAATTTGCGGACCTGAACGGCAATGCCCGGTATGATCCTCATCTCGGGGAATATCCCTGCATCCACATCAACGGCATCCCCCGCCTGCCGGATGAGCTGCATTGGCTCGTCATGCATGACAACGGCCAGGTCGACGATCTCGATCGAAACCCGCTGGGCATGGAACTCCAATTATCCATCTACGGATTCTACTGCCAGGATGAGCCCGTGCTCAACCACACGCTCTTCCATCGGTACAAACTGATCAATCAACGCGACAGCGCCCTGGACAGCCTGTATTTCGGGCTTTGGTTCGATCCGGACCTGGGATGCGGCTTTGATGATGACATGATGGGATGCGACACGACCCGTTCGGCTGTCTTTATCTACAACCGGGATAGCACGGATGGTATCGGTGCCGGCTCCTATTGTGATCACCAAAACACCACATACGGTCAATACCCGCCCTTTCAATCCATCGCCTGGCTCAGCCATTCCATGCATGCGTTTTCCGCACCCAGCTACAACCCGTTTGCAGGAGGCGTGTTCTACGAACCGAATCTGCTCTTGGGTCTTCACCTGGACGGAACCCCAATCACCCCTTCCGGCAACGGGGCCAACCCCGGATCCCTCCTGTCCCCGACGCGATACCTTTATCCGGGCGATCCGCGGGACACCTCGGATTGGACGATGTATGACGCTCCGGTAACACATTGGCCACAGGTCCATGGCATCACGACGATTTTCCTGGGTCGCATGGATGCCGGTGACCTCACCGTGACCGATATCGCGCACACCTATCACCAGGACTCCAGTCTCGTGCATCTGGACAATTACGCCCTCATGCTCGACCGGCTCGACCGGCTGCGGAATGACCTGTCGGGTATTGTCGCCGGCTGCGAACGCTATCCCGCCTGCCTGGACGCGCCGGAATGCCTTTGGCCTGGGGATCTTGACCGCAATGGAGAGGTCGAGCCACGGGACCTGCTGTATTGGGGCGCAATGAAGGACCGCACAGGACCGGCACGGGACGGCCGAATCAACTGGCAAGGGCATGTCTGGCAACCCTGGCCGGACACCACCGGTTCCGGGATCAATATGGCACACGGCGATGCGGATGGAAACGGCGTGATCGACGATAGTGACCTCACCCTTCTCCTGCAACACTTCCTTTACCAGCGACCCGACGTTTCCCCGTATGATCCCTATCCGGAAGGGGACGACGTGGTCCTATCCGCCGTTGTCGACACCTCGGGGTTCCGATTTCTGTATGTGATCGCCAACCGCGACCTGGAGCTGCTCGGGTTGTCCTTCACACTTGAATACGATACTTCTCTTTATAAGGCGCCCTTGATCTCTATCTCCCTGCCGCTCACCGACTCGACGACCTCGATTGACAAAGATGCCTTGAAACCCATCCTTGGCGATCTCTACCATTACTGCATGGTGCGGACCAATCGCCAACACCATCTGTTTCCCAAAGGCTCCATTATCCTCCGGTGGATCAGGCCCCGGTTAAAAGATAACGTACCTGCGCCCGAAAGCACCACGATCCGCTTGCGCGACCTGTTTGCCGTCGACCGGTTTGGCAACAACCTCCACCTCGGCAGTGCCCCACTGGAGGTTTTCCTTGATCCTGTGACCTCCGTTTCCGACCAACCGCCTGCCGCCGTGACGCGGCTTTATCCAAATCCAACATCCGGACATCTGGTGGTCGATACGCCGATACCCGGCTCCGGCCTCCTTTTCGACGTTAACGGCCAACTCGTTCGCACATGGTCTGCACGTGACCTCGCCGGCCCCGTATCCCTCCACGACCTGCCGACGGGCCTGTACTTCCTCAAGCTGCGCGGCACCGGGGAGGTACTGAAGGTCATGCGGCAATAAGACCCCGGCCACTGGCGGTCGACCCCCGGTTCGCACCCGGGGAGGCGGGATGCATGCACGGACGGCGTGTCCAAAAATGTTTATTTTGGCTCGCCTGCCCGCGCCGGGCCGGTCTCATCTCGCAAAACAAAACAGCATTATGAAAGGATTCTTTGGTCACCCGCCGGGGCTGTCGACCTTGTTCTTCACCGAAATGTGGGAACGCTTCTCCTACTATGGCGGCCGCGCGCTGCTCATCCTCTTCATGACCGCCGCGGTCACGGATGCCAACCCGGGCCTCGGCCTCACCGTCGCCGAAGCCGGCGCCCTCTACGGGCTCTACACGGCCGTGGTGTACATGACCAACCTGCCCGGCGGCTGGATCGCCGACAAGTTCATCGGCGCGCGCAACGCCGTGTTCTACGGCGGGATCCTCATCGCCATCGGCAACCTGTCGCTGGCCCTGCCGTTTGGCGAACCCTCGTTCTACGCCGGCCTCGTCTTCATCGCGCTCGGCACCGGCCTGCTCAAACCCAACGTGTCGACCATGGTCGGCTCGCTTTACGGCCAGGGCGACGCCCGCCGCGACTCGGCCTTCTCGATCTTCTACATGGGCATCAACCTCGGCGCCTTCCTCGCCCCGCTCATCGTCGGATGGTTCGGCCAAAAGGTCGACTGGCAGGTTGGCTTCCTCGTCGTCGGCATCGGCATGATCCTCGGCCTCATCCAGTACAAGCTCGGGGCAAAGCACCTTGGCAACGCCGGGGCGTTTGACGCCTCGCACTACACGCCGGCGGAGAAAGCCAGCCAGCGCAAGCAGCTCCGCATCGGGATGCTCGGCCTCGGCGCCATGGTCGTCCTGCTGCTCCTCCTCCACGTGGTCAACATCTACGAAATCAGCGTGCTCAACCTGTCCAACCTCGTGGGCGTGCTGCTGCTCATCATCCCGATCGTCTACTTCGGCTTCCTGTTTATCCGCGGCGGCTTCACGCAGGAAGAGAAGAACCGCATCACGGCCATCATCGTCTTCTACCTCGCGGCCGCATTGTTCTGGTCGGCTTTCGAACAGGCAGGCTCGACGCTCAACCTCTTCGCCGACCGCAACACGAATAACAGCATCTTCGGCCATGAATTCCCGTCGACCTGGTGGCAGAGCGTCAACGCCCTGTTGATCATCGGCCTCTCGCCCGTCTTCGCCTGGCTGTGGATCGCCCTCAACAAGGCAAAGAAAGAACCCTCGACACCGATGAAGTTCGTCATCGGCCTCGCCCTCGTGGGCGTCGGCTTCCTCATCCTGGTCCCCGCCGCCACGCACATCCAGAACACGGGCGACAAGGTGGGCATCCAGTGGCTCCTCATGCTCTACCTCGTCCACACCGTCGGCGAACTCTTCCTCTCCCCGGTCGGCCTGAGCGCCATGACCAAGCTCGCCCCCGCCCGCATCGTCGGGCAGATGATGGGCATCTGGTTCCTCGGCGCCGCCACGGGCAACTTCATCGGCGGCCGCGTCGGCGGCCTGTTCGAGTCCTTCCCGCTCAACCAGATCTTCCTCGCCGTCTTCGGCACGTCGCTCGCGGCTGCGCTGGTGATGTTCTTCCTGGTGCCGTGGATGAAGCGGCTCACGGGGGAAGCGAAAGCTAAAAGCTAAAAGTGAACAATGAACAATGAACAGTGAACAGTGAACAGTGAACAGTGAACAGTGAGGAATGAAAAATGAGAAGTGCTGAAGGCGTTGTTTGTTGTGCATTGAAGATTGGGTAGCCGTGAGGGTATCGAATGAACAAGGAAAAGCCCGGGCGGATGTCCGGGCTTTTCCTTTTGCATAGGGCAGAGGGCATAGCGAAAAGGGGCAAACGGTGAACGGCGAAAGGCATAGCGCAGAGGGCATAGCGCATAGCAAGCCTCCGTGAGTTACGGACCCACGACAATTAAACGGATAATCACGA
>CAYMLN010000115.1:0-6937 GCA_964391045.1 uncultured Saprospiraceae bacterium | reverse complement strand
GCCTCTTATGCCCATGAGATTGATCCGCAGCATGAGGGCCCTGTTTTTCTCTGGAGCGACGGCTCCCAGGGGCCAACGCTGACGGTTACACAAAGCGGCACCTATAACCTCACGGTGACAGACGGTTGTCGGATGGGTGTCGATTCCGTCGAAGTCACGATCGGCGGATTTAACCTGCCTGTCGACCTGGGCCCCGATGAGATATCCATTTGTGCGGGGGAAGGCTTTATGGCTAACCTTGACCCGGATCTGGAAACGTATACATGGTGTACGTGCGCTACGGGCGCTGCTTACGTCATCACTACGGCGGGCACGTACAGCGTGACGCTGGATGATGGTTGTACGTCGTCATCCGACGAGATCGAGGTCGTAGTCCTCCATCCGCCGGCGGCCTTTACCCTGGGCGAGGACCAGTACCTGTGCGATGCAGGGACGTTCGAGATCGGACATATCGCCGATGACGTCGCCTACCTGTGGCAGGACGGCCAGACTACACCACATTATCTGGTAACGACCCCGGGCAACTACGCGCTTACGGTCAGTAATGAATGCGGCGAAGTGTCAGATGAGATTCAGGTTTCCGCCCTGGCTGAGCCGGACATTGACCTGGGGCCCGACCAGCAGATCGTATGCGGCGTCGAATCCCTGGTATTGCATGTCGACCCGGACCTTGGGGAGATCGTATGGCAGGACGGCAGTGCATATCCTGACTATGTCGTCACTGAACCGGGCGTTTATTCGGTATTTGTATCAAACGCATGCGGCACAGGTTCGGATCAGGTCACGGTGACGTTCCTCGACGAACCTCACGCGGACCTCGGAGCGGACCGTTTGGCGTGTCCTGGCGATACGATCCTTCTTACGGCAGATCAACCCGGCGGCGGTTATGTATGGCAGGATCAGTCGACCGGCCCGACCCTGATGGTGACGACGTCCGGCACCTATGCCGTTACCGTCACGAATCTCTGCGGGACGGATGCTGACACGGTGCAGGTTGCCTTTGCATCGCCGCTTGTCTTGCCGAACCTCGGCCCGGACACCAGTCTGTGTGCGGGCGAACAACTCCTCCTCCATGCCGGTAATCCGGGCGCCGCCATCCTGTGGCAGGACATGTCGACGGCGGATACGCTGCTCGTCTCGCTGCCCGGCGTCTATGCGGTTCAGGTGACAAACGGATGTGAGACCCTCAGCGACACGATCGTCGTCGCCGTTGCGAATGAGCCGCCGGCCGTTGATCTGCCGGATGCGGTAAGTCTCTGCCAGGGTCAGGCGATCACACTGGATGGCGGTTCCTTTTCCGGGACATTCCTGTGGAGCGACGGATCCCAACTTCAGCAACTTGAAGTAACCACCCCGGGCGTGTATGGCCTGACAGTCACGACGCCATGCGGCATAGGTTCGGATGCGGTTGTTGTGCTCGATGGGGGCCCCGCGCCCCAGGTGGACCTCGGACCGGATACGGTGTTGTGTCCCGGCGAGACGCTGACCCTTATGCCCGCCTTTTTACAGGTGGACACCTGGCAGTGGCCCGATGGGTCGACGCTGCCGACATATGATGTGGCCGGTGGAGGCGAAGTGGTCGTTGTGGTCGGGAATGGTTGCGGAAGCGCAACGGATACGCTCCTGGTCAGCCTGCTGCCGGATGTGCCGCTTGTCGACCTTGGCCCTGATACGGCTTTGTGCCCGGGCGAGCGCCTTGAACTCATCGTCAGCCTGCCCGATGTCACGATCCAATGGCCCGATGGATCAGGAACCGCGACCTACCTCGTTGATGCACCGGGTGATATCGCGGTCATTGTGAGCAATGCCTGCGGATCGGGCACGGATACGATTGGGATCGACGGCTTACCCGGCATACCCATGCTCGATCTCGGTACCGACCCGTCCTTGTGTCCCGGGGAGGTATACACGGTCGATCCGGGTATACCGGATGTCTCGTATGCCTGGCACGATAGTTCGACAAACAGTACATACACGACGACGCAGCCGGGACTTGTTGCGCTCACGATCACGAACAGTTGCGGGTCATCCACGGACACGCTGCTGATCATCGAGAGCACGGAGGGTCCGCGCGTGGACCTCGGCCCGGACAGGCAGGCATGCGAAGGCGAGACCATCACGCTCAATGCCGGGATTTCCGGCGTGAACTACATCTGGCAAGACGGATCGACAGCGTCGAGTATTACCGCCGACCAGTCCGGTATGTACATCCTGCAGGTGAGCAACAGCTGCGGGACCGATGCGGATACGGTCATGGTGGATATTTCGGGGAATGCCCCTGCGCCGGATCTCGGTCCGGATACGACCATATGCAAGGGCGAGACGCTCATCCTGAGCGCTGCGGCGGATGCGGAGACGTCGATCGTTTGGCAAGATGGATCGACGGAGCACACCTATCTGGTTATGCAGGCCGGCAGCTACATCCTGGCGGCGACCAACCGCTGCGGGTCGGGTGCAGATACGATTGCGGTCATCGTTGAAGACAAGCCCGCTCCGTTCACCTTCGGGCCGGACACGGTGCTATGCCCGGGACAATCGTTGCTTTTGTTGTCGCCGGGGGACGATTACGACATGACATGGCAAGATGGGAGCGAGGACGAACATTTTTTTGTTGATCAGGCCGGCACCTATTCGCTCATGTTGGAAAATGCTTGCGGATCAGTTTCCGACGCGATCACTATCACGTACGACATGCGCGTCCCCGTCGTGGACCTTGCGCCGTCGGCCGACCTCTGTCCGGGCGAGTCCATCATCCTCGATGCGACGCAGTCTTTCGATGCGGCGTATGTGTGGAGTACCGGGGCTACCGCCCCTGCGATCGAAGTGAGCGCCGCGGGGCGCTATACCGTCGAGGTCAGCGTGCCCTGCGGACAGGCGACGGGCACGACCGACGTTGTGCCGGCGGAGGACTGCCTGGACGCGGGAGATATCTACGTGCCCAATGTCTTCTCGCCGAATGGCGACGGCATCAACGATGTCTTCACCGTGACGGTGGGCGACGGGATCGAGGTGACCGGTATCCAGGGTACGATCTATGATCGATGGGGGAATGTGGTCTTTGCGTCCAGCGCACTACCTTTCGAATGGGACGGACGGTATCGTGGAGAAGCGGTCCAGCCCGCTGTCTTTGTCTACCTTATCGAAATGACCTACAGGGATGCAGGTGGTCAGCATCAAATCGTTCTTGCCGGTGACCTGACATTGATCCGCTGACGGGGACGTCTATGCGTCTTTCATCATCCTGTACCACTCGATCGCCCGTTTCGTCGAGGAATCATGCTGCAACGGGGCTGCATGATTCGCATCCAGTTCCGGCAGGATCCGGTTGGCCAGGGCCTTGCCCAGTTCGACGCCCCATTGGTCAAAGGCGTTGATGTCCCACACGATGCTTTGCGTGAAGACGCTGTGTTCATAGATGGCGATGAGTTTCCCGAGGGTCGCCGGGTCGAGTTGTTCGGCCAGGAGCAGGTTGGAAGGACGGTTGCCGGGAAACACGCGATGTGGGATGAGGGCTTCCGGTGTGCCTTCCGCCCGGACTTCTTCTTCGGTTTTTCCGAATGCCAGCGCTTCGGCCTGGGCGAACATATTGGCCATGAGCATATCGTGGTGCGGACCAAGGGGTTTCGCCGGACGCGCGAAGCCGATGAAGTCGCACGGCACGACCTGTGTGCCCTGGTGCAAGAGCTGGTAGAATGAGTGTTGTCCGTTGGTTCCGGGCTCTCCCCAATACACCGGGCTCGTAGCATAGTCAACGGGCACACCGCTGCGCGTCACGCGTTTCCCGTTGCTCTCCATGGCGAGTTGTTGCAGGTAGGCCGGGAAGCGCTTGAGGTAGTTGGAATAGGGGAGGACCGCCGTCGTCCGCGCGCCGATGAAGTTCGTGTGCCAGACGGTCAGCATGCCCATGAGCATGGGGATGTTGCGCCGGAACGGTTGCTCGTAGAAATTCATGTCGATCGCCCGGAAGCCGTCGAGCATGGCCCTGAAATTTTCGGGACCAATGGCGATCATCGTCGAAAGGCCGATCGCGGCATCCATCGAATAGCGTCCTCCGACCCAGTCCCAGAAGCCGAACATATTGGCCGTATCGATGCCGAAGGCGGATACCTTCTCCGCATTCGTCGAGACGGCGACGAAGTGGCGGGCCACGGCCGTCATGTCGCCGCCGAGGCCGCGCAAGAGCCAGGCGCGCGCCGATTCGGCGTTGGTCATCGTCTCCTGCGTCGTGAATGTCTTGGACGCAACGATGAAGAGCGTTTCATCCGGATGAATGCCATGCACCGCCTCGAGCAGGTCGCTGCCGTCGATGTTGGAGACGAAGCGGACGCTAAGGTTGCGATCGCTATAGGGCTTGAGGGCCTCGTACGCCATCACGGGGCCGAGGTCGGATCCGCCGATACCGATATTGACGATGTTCCGGATCGGCTTGCCGGTGTGCCCTTTCCAATCGCCGCGCCGGATCCTGTTTGCGAAGTCCGCCATGCGCTCGAGTACGGCGTGCACGTCGGGCACGACATCCTTGCCGTCCACGATGATCTTGGTCCCTTTCGGTGCGCGCAAGGCGACATGCAACACGGACCGGTTTTCCGTCGTGTTGATCCGGTCGCCGCGGAACATGCCCGCCTTGCGTTCTTCAAAACCCGATTCGAGCGCCAACTTCTCGAGCAGCTCCAATGTGCGCTCGTTGATCCGGTTTTTCGAATAATCAAGCAGGATTCCTTCCGCTTCAATCGCGTACGTTCCGGCCCGGTCGGGGTCGTCCGCGAAGAGCGTGCGCAGGGATTTCGTGTTCATGTGCGCCTGCATCTCCAGGAGTTCGTGGTAGGTGGGGCGCTCGGTGAGGGGGCGTGCAGGTTTCGTCATGCGTTATTGCGTTCTTATCTGCCGGCAAGATAAGCGCAACCTTTCCTTGGTTTGCCTTCGGGTGAGATCGGTCCGACGGATTGGTACCTGCACCACTGCGTTTGTATGAATACGGCGCATGGGATTACATGTGCGCGGTGTTGATCCGCAGTTCTTAGAATGGGAGATCCGACTGCCATAAAAGGGGCGGACCCGAAGATGAACTTCGGGTCCGCGCGAGAATCATTTCTGCGAGAATCAGTTCTTGACGGCTTCCGCTGCCGGCTTCGCGGCGGCGAGGGCCTTGGCCGCGTCCGGATAGGCGTCCGGGCCGAGGACAGGCCGTCCGGCGCGCGAGGCGCGCACCACGGCGCCGTTGATGAATTGCATCGGCAAGTGTAGCCGCATGCCCCAGGACTTCTCGTCATGTTCGGCCTGCGGGAAGCAGAGATGCAGGAAGTTGAACCCGTACTGCCAGCCGCGCGAGGCCAGGGCCATGGCCATGCCCATCGTCACCTCGAAGTTGTCGCCGGGCCAGCCGCTGTCGAGGTAGAAGCCCACGTCGCGCTTCGGTTCGGTCAGCACGCGTTCGATGAGGTTGTCCTTGTGCGAGAATGTACTCGACATGCATACGCCGACGCCAAAGGTCTCCGGGTATTGCCACACCGTGTAGAAGGAGACGACGCCGCCCAGGGACGAGCCCCAGACCGAGCGGTATCGGCGGTCGTCGACGATGCGCAGCAGGCGCTGGGCTTCCGGCACGACTTCTTCGGCGAGGGATTTGGCATACGTTTCATAACCCGGGGCGGTGTATTCCTTCATGCGGTCGGCGGACTGTACGCCGATGATGAGGAAGTCCTCCGCGGCGCTCATGGACTGCAGTTGCCACGAGGTGTTGTCGGCCGCCCAGGTCTGCCCCATGAACGCCTCGTCGGGGAAGAACAGGTTCTGGCCGTCCTGCATGAAGGCGACCGGATAGTGGGCCAACGTGTTCTCGTCATATCCCGCCGGGAGGTACGCGCGCAGATGGTGCGTCCGGCCGAGGATCTTGGATTCCAGCGCATAGCGTTTGGAAAAGCGTCCCTTGTCGGAACCGAAGAAGAACGGATATACGATGCGCTTGTCATCCTCTTCCATCAGCAGCAACTTGTTCGTGCCAACGGACCAATGTCGCTGGCCGTCGTCGGTGATCAGGATAGGCTTGAAATAAACGAATGGCTGGTCGGCCTCGACCTGGAAGGTTGTGATTGATCCATCCTCGCTGACGGATGCCGGGAGCATGTCCTTGTCCCAGTCCATTTCCGTGCGGAGGACGATCTTGCCCCGGCCGGCCGGGTATGCAACGCGAAGCGTACGCTTGAGCATGCTGCTCGTTTTGTACAATCTTTCTTTTTTAACGGTTGCCATGATTGAGTGTCGTTGTGGCAGGGTCACAGTTCCTGTCGGTTTGCGGATAGGCGGATACCACGGTCATGGGGTGATCCGGTGCATGTGAAATACATGATGGCCCCAGGGGGGCATGTCCAGGTAGAGACCGCGTGCGTGAAGGTCGTCGCCGTCGCGGTCATAGATGGCGTCGCCCAAGAGATCGGTAAGCCGCCAGGAAACGCCGGCCAGGTCGTTGAACGGCAGCCGGACGTAGCACTGGCTCTGGTGGTCTTCATAATTGACAGCGATCACAACGCGGTCATGCGCATCTTCCCAGGCCCAGGCCAGGAAGGCATCCCAGGACTCATTGCCGCCCCAGGCGGTGGTGCATCCCAGTTGTCGCCACGCGCCGTCACGGAAGACAGGTCGTTGCAACAGGCCGATGAGCTTGTCGTAGAAGGTGCTGATTTCTTTGTCGACATGTTCTTCCGGGGCGCGGACAAGGTGCGGGGAAACCTTGATGCGCCGTCCCTCCAACTGGCCGTCGTAAAAGAAGCGAAGCCCTGGAGACAGGTAGGTGATGACCGCGGCCGCCCGGTGCATGGCCGGGGCGAAGGTGGCTGCGGCACGTGGTTCGTCGTGATTTTCAAGGAACCTGACCAGCTTGTCCTGGAAGTCCAGGCCGGCGTAGAAGTGTTCGCGGACCGGCCGGGCAAGTCCCTCGGTC
>CAYMLN010000114.1:0-7015 GCA_964391045.1 uncultured Saprospiraceae bacterium | reverse complement strand
CGAGGATGTTCTCAAGCATGTTGACCGTTGTCGTAGCCGAGCATCCGTTTTCGTCCGTCACGGTCACGGTGTGTGCGCCGCCCGCGAGGGCCAGGGCTTTCGCGGCGGACTCGCCGCTGTCCCAGGCATAGGTGTATTTGCCCGTACCGCCCTTCGCGGTCACGGTCGCCTTGCCGTCCTTGCCGTTGGTACTGGCCGGGGCATCGACGCGCACCTCGGCGGTCACCGGTGCAGGCGCCTGGACGGTGAAGGCTGTCGTCGAGGACTGGCTTGTTGCATCGGTCACAGTCAGCGTGTATGCGCCTGCGCCTATGCCGGACAGCATGTCCGTCGTCGCGCCATTGCTCCACGCATAGGTGAAGGGCCCTTTGCCGCCATTGACCGCGGCTTTCAGGGACGCCTCTTGTCCGCCCGCGCATTTGATTGTCGAAGTTTGGTCGACCGACACAGCGAGAGCGAGGATGTTCTCAAGCATGTTGACCGTTGCTGTGGCCGTGCAACCGTTCTCGTCTGTCACCGTCACGGTGTGTGCGCCGCCCGCGAGGGCCAGGGCTTTCGCGGCGGTCTCGCCGCTATCCCAGGCATAGGTGTATTTGCCCGTACCGCCCTTTGCGGTCACGGTCGCCTTGCCGTCCTTGCCGTTGGTGCTGGCCGGGGCATCGACACGTACGTCGGCAGTAATCGGCGCAGGCGCCTGAAGTGAAACAGTTGCCGTCGCGGTCTGGCCCGTTGCATCTGTCACAGTGACGGTGTATGCGCCTTCAGCCAGGCTGTTGATGTCTGCCGTTGCGACGCCCGTGTTCCAGGCATAGGTGAAGGGGCCTTTTCCGCCCGACACGCTTGCCGATATGGCGCCGTCTTTTCCACCTGCACATGTGATGGCCGAGGTGCCCTGTGCGTTGACGGCGAGGGCGAGGATATTTTCCGTGATGGTGACCTCACCGGTTGTCGCACAGCCTTTTTCGTCGGTAACGGTGACGATGTGCCGTCCGGCGGCCAACTTGACCGCGCGGGCTGCCGTTTCGCCGCTGTCCCAGGCATAGGTGAATTTGCCCGTACCGCCCGACGCCTTGACATTCGCCTTGCCGTCCGCACCGTTGGTCGATGCCGGACTCTCTGCGGTCATGATCAGCTCGATCGGCTTGGGTTGCGCCACGGTGACCTGCGCAAGTTGTGTGTTCCCCGCGGCATCGGTAACCGTGACGACATAACTGCCGGCTTTCAGATTCTCCGCAAAAGCAGCAGAGGCGCCCGAATTCCAGGCGTATGTGTACGGGCTCTTTCCGCCCTGCACATCGACCTCGAGGCGGGCCGTGGCGGCATCATAGCACACGATCTCGGCCGTCTGGCGCATTGTGGCGACGATGGCCGTGATGGTTTCGGAGATCACGACGTCCGCAACGGCGGTGCAATTGTTGGCATCGGTCACAGTAACGGAATACGTGCCCGCACCGAGGTTGGCCGCCTGCGTCGCGGTCGAGCCGCTCGTCCATGCATACGTGTAAGGTGGCTTGCCACCGGTCGCGGTTGCCGTCGCTAGCCCGTCGCGCGTATTGGCCAATGCCGGTTTCGTTGCAGCGGCTGTCACGCCGAGTATGGGTCCACCTGCGAGGGTGACGGAAGCCGTGGCGGATTGCCCGGCCTTGTCACTCACGGTCACCGCATAAGCACCAGGCTTCATCGGTTTGGCCGTCTCGGCCGTGCCGAGGGCGGAGGCCCACGAATAGGCATAGGGTGGCTTCCCACCGGCAACTTTTGCGGTCAAGGTCACATCAAGGTCGCCGTTGCACAACTGACGAAGCATCGATTGTTCGACCGAGACGGCCAGGATGGTGACGGTCTCCTGGACCTGGATGGTCGCGACGGCGGTGCACCCCGATTCATCGGTGACGGTCACACTGTGCAATCCTGCGCTGAGTTTTTGCGCGAGCTGGGTTTTCTCCCCGTTGTCCCACGCATAGGTCATCTTGCCCGTGCCGCCTTGCGGGAGCACATTGGCCTGGCCGTCGTTGCCGCCTTTCGAGACGGCGATGAGCTCGACGGTGGCGGTGACGCCGGCCGGCGGCACGACGTATTTCGCATCCTTGGTCACGCCCTTGCCATCGGTCACGGTCACCGCATATTCACCCGGCGCGAGTCCCGCGATCGTCTCGCCCGATCCGCCATTGCTCCACGTGATGGTGCGCGGCGGCTGTCCGCCCGTGATCTTCACCGACAGCGCAGCGGAAGGTGCAGTGCTCTTGCAGTCCGGCGGCGTACTCATCAGCACGTTTACGGTCATGGCGTCCTCCCACTGGATGAGATAGAGGCCCTTGTCGTCGGTGCCGGTCCAGATGGAGCCGTCCTTGTCGACGTCGAGGCAGTTGACAAACTGGCTCGTGAAATACTGGCCGGGCCCGAAGCGCTGGTAGACTTTCGTCTCGGCGTTGTAGCCCGTCATGATATTGGAGGCGATCCACACGCGGCCGCGTCCGTCCACGGCGATATCGCGCAGCGTGCCTTCGACGTTGCGCGGCTCGATCGCGACGGGCAGCCATTTCCCCTTGCTGTCGACCTGCCAGAGGAAGTTGTCGCCGAGGATCCACAGGTTGTCGCCATAGGTGTCGACGGCGATGAAGTTCAGGTAGCGCTCCTGGATCGACCATTTGTCGCCGTTGCCGGTCACCATGCCGTCGATCGTCGCGATCCAGACAGTGCCGTTGTTGGCCACATGGATGTCGTTGACCTGGTTCGAGGCGAGTTTCTTGTTCTTTGCGTTGAGTTGCTGCTTGATCGTGAGGGGCGACACGCCGAGTTGATAGACCCCGTCCTCGAGGGTGCCCACCCACAGCGACTTGGTCTTGGCGTCATAGGTCGCGGTGCTGATGGTCGCCCCGCGCAGGATGGCGTCCATCTCGGCGGTGTTCCATTGGATGTCCGCATTGCCGCCGCGAAGGGTCAGCAGGGAGGTCGTGCCGGCGGGCAGGGAGACCCGCTTGACGAGGTCGAGGGCCATGACCTGGAAAAGCCCTTCGGCATTGGCGACCCACTTGACGTTGTCCGGATCGACCCACACATTGCGCACCGGGCTGGACAGGCTCAGCGCCTTGCAGCGTTCGACGATAAGCACTTGTTCCTGCGCGCGCAGTGACTGGCCGGCGATCAGGAGTAAAGACAAGAGGGCAAGCAGGGAACGGAAAACGAGCATCGGGTATCGGCTGGTGATGACCATGGCGAGCATTGGCGGAACGCCCAAACGGACCCTCATCGTATCCCGGTCAGGGGCCGATGAAGACGGGGGGCGTCCGATTTGCCCGCAAAGGTAAGGGGAGCGGCCGAAAGCCCCGGTCAGGGGAACCGACGGTCCATCATGCGGAAGCTGCCGCCGGGGCCGCCCTGCTGGGGTCCGCCGCGGAGGGAGTAGAAAAACGACAGCATGACGTACCGGCCGATGGAGTTGGTGTTGATCTCCTCGAGGTAGTTGACGTTGGCGTTCCGAGAAATGCCGCGGTTCTCGTCCAGGGCGTCAAACATCGACAACTTGATCTGGCCCTTGTCGTCGGGGAGGACAAACCTGGAGACCGAACAGCCGAGCAGCGGCAGGGCCTGGTTGTCGGCAAAATTGTTGGCGGTGTACAGGCTGTAGGTGAAATTCCCTTCGACCGACCATTTCTTCCAGAGCCGGAGGGAGAAGTCGGCGAAGTAATTCTGCCGGACGGTGGACTGGTTGAGCGACTCGTCGTCCGGGTAGAGGCTGTTCGTGAAGCTCCATGACGTTCCCGCATTGTACTGGAGCACGTTCGAATTCATGTTGGAGATCGTCAGGCCGACGGTCGGCGTCCAGCGGTTGATGTCGAGGAGTTCGAGGTTGACGAAGTTCTGGCTGCGCGTGTACGACAAATTCGCGTTGACACTGACGCGGCTGTGGATGAGCTTGAACGGCCGGCCGTAGTTGATGAAACTGGAGATCCGCTTTTCCGAGTCGATGTTGACCGGCGTAGATACTTCCTGGAAGTTCTCATTGATGAAACGGGACGTCACGATGCGATCCTCGGTGATGTTCCCGTTGAGCGAAGCGAAGAAGCTGGTTCCGGAAAACTGGCTGAAGAGGTGGAAGAAGATGCCGAGGTTGTGGCTGAATTCCGCGTCGAGGTTTTGATTGCCGACATACAGGCGCAGCGGGTCGGAGTTGTCGATGACCGGGGAAAGCTGCGTGATGCTCGGAGGCGAAACCCGTGTGTTGTAGTTGAGGCGCAGGTTCTTGCCGTTGCCGATATCCCAGCGCCAGGTGACGCGGGGCAGGAAATTGCTGTAGTACCGCTGGATCGGCGATTCCTGCTGGACGAGGCCGTCGAGTTCGGAATACTGGTAGGACAGGTTGACGTTGATGTTATGGACCTCGCCGCCGTAGCGGAAGGTCAGACCCGGCCGATGATAGGTGAAGTCGGAATTGAACGCGCGTGAAAGAATCGGGTTGACGACCGGCGGTTCGGGGTCCATGATGTCCTGGACCTCCTGGTCATAGTCCGACCGGGCCTGGTAATACTGGTAAGCGGCCTCGACATACTTGCGGCCGCCGAGCGGTTCGGTAAAGGAGGCCTGGCCGTCCCAGGTGCGCGTGCGCGAGTCCGTGACACGGTATTGATCGAGCAATGTGGTCTCGCCGGTCGTGAAGAACTCATTGAGGGCCACGAGGTAGCCATCGCGATCCTGGTCGTTGAGGCCGTAGTTCCCGCTGAGGGCGAGGCTCCTGCCGCGGTTGCCGAGGCGCTTCATGTAGGTGAGGCCGGCGTTGAGGTTCCACTGGTCAGTGCCGTCGTCGGTATTGGTCGTGGAGCGGTTCTCGACTAAGGTGTTGACGATGTTCTCGACGAGCGATTCGTTGGTCGCCGTGCCGTTGCCGCCGTTGGCGCGCGCGGTGAGCTGGATCTGTTGCGTCGAGTCGATCTTGATATCGCTGTTGAGCGAAAGACTGTGCGTCGTGTTGCGCGTGTCCCCGTCGGCATTCGATTCGGTATCGAACGGAGTGGGGAAGAGCGTTTGCCGGAATGTCTCCGACAGGAGGTCGCGCTTGACGTTGTTGAAGAAGTACGAACTGCGGAGATTCCAGTTCTTGTTTTTCTGGTAATTGAAGTTGAGGCCCGCCGCGCCCGTCGTCACGAGGCCGCTGCCCTGGTCGCCGCCGGCGATGTCGGAGCTCACCGTGATCGACCTTCCGCCGCGGCCGCCGGAGAAGTTCTGCATGCCGCCGGAGAAGTTCATCCGGTCGGTGAAGGAGAAGCCTTGTTCGTTGACGTTGTTGAATTGCCCGAGGAAGGACAGCTGGTTGGTCTTCGTAAAACGGTTGACCGACGCCTTGCCCCGGTACCGCTGGTCGGAGCCGTAGCCGGCCTCGGCAGTGCCGAAGAGGCCCTTCTTGAATTCCTCCTTGAGCTGGAGGTCGATCGTCTTCTCGCGGATACCGTCATCCACGCCGGTAAACTCCGACGTCTCGGATTGCTTGTCGTAGACTTTCACGCGCTTGAGTGCCTTGGCCGGCAGGTTCTTCGTGGCCATCTTCGGGTCATCGCCGAAGAACTCCTTGCCGTCGACGAGGATACGCGCCACGTCCTCGCCCTGTGCCTTGATCGAACCATCCGCGCCGACTTCGATGCCGGGCAGTTTCTTGAGCAGGTCCTCGATCACGGCATTGGGCTGGGTCTGGAACGCGTCGGGGTTGTAGCTGATCGTGTCTTTCTGGATCTCGAGCGCGAGGTGTTCGGCTGTGACCTGCACTTCGTTGAGCAGCTTGGCGGCGGGCTCGAGGCTGATGGCCGGGATGTCCATCGCGTCGGCGGCATCGGGCGTGATCGCCTGGAACACCGGCGTCATGCCGAGGAAGTTGATGTTGAGCAAATACGGATTGCGCGGCACCTGCTTGAACGTGAATTTGCCGGAGGCGTCGGTCGAGGCGAAGAACTGCAGCGTCGAATCCACCGGGTTGAGCAGGAGGACCGTCGCGCCCGGGAGCGGCAGTCCGCCGTCGTCATTCACCGTACCGGTGAAGGTGATCTTCTGGGCATTGAGCGTGGAGAATGAAAGAGCGAGGAGAACAGGCAGCAGGAGGGCGTGAAGACGGAGCATAAGCGACACGGTAAGGGATAAAGGGGTGGGGCGAAGTCAGGGATCAGTGGCGGATGATGGTCATTTGTGTCGGACCGCCGCCGGCGCCCATGCCCATTTCCTTCATCTTCTCCTCGCGGATCTTATCGAACTCTTCGGCCGTCACTTCCTTGCCTTTTGTCGGGGCGGCGAGGAGTTCCGGTGCGACCGCCTCGAGGACGACCTCCTTCGCGGTGATGGTGCGCAGGCCGTCGTTGACGTCGATCTGCAGGATCATGCCGGGCAGGCCCTGGTAGTCCGACGGTCCGCTAAAGACGGCCATCTGCGGGGCAAACCAGGCCTCGACGTGCGTGGCCGTGTCGATGTCGGTCGTGGCCGAAAGGCAGAGCTGGCCAAGGATCTCTTTCTGCTTGCCGGTGATCTTCCACTTGCGGTTGTCGAGCGGCCCCTTGATGAGGAACTGCTTCTGCATGAAGTCGCGCGAGTCGATGAGTTGGTTGCCCGGGATGTGCTTATACACGACGCGCGTGTCGCGGCCGCCCCACCGCATCGACATGCGCTGGTTGCCCATCGTGGCCGACGTTACGGCGGGATCTTCGGCCAGTTTCTGCGCCTTGTATACGGTGACGGAGTCGTTGAAGAAGAGCTCGAACGCCATCGTGTTGTACTGCGGGATCATGTCCTTCATGTCCTCCCGGTCGGGCGGCAGGTTGCGGTGGAGGTCCATTTTTTCTTCGTAGACGATCCGTCCCGTGGTCTGGGCCGCGAGGCCGAGCGTGGCGAGCAGGAAAAAAAATGCGAAAGCGTGGCGCATGCGGGCGTGGTTATTCGGGTACAAAGGTAACCGGGGCCGGGAGGGACCCGCCCCTGAAAATGGTTAATTAGTGTTAACGCCGGGCGCGCGGCATTCGTTCCCCCAGTACTTTTGATCGAT
>CAYMLN010000113.1:0-7083 GCA_964391045.1 uncultured Saprospiraceae bacterium | reverse complement strand
CTACATGCGGATATCGGAAGACTTCACTTTTTCGATCCGGACACAAAGGCGGCTGTCTGAGGCCTACACGCCGCGGGCCAGCTCGTCCAGGATGGCGCTTACCGACATCGTGGCCATGCAGATCACCTCATCGGAAGCACCGTAATACAGGGTGATCTCGTCGCCGCGGACGACATGTCCGTTGGTGAAGACGACGTTGCCGAAGAATCCCTTGCGCTCATAGTCGGCGACGGGTTCGAGCAATGGTGTGTTGGAGCGTGCGAGTACTTTCGTCGGATCGTCGAGGTCGAGAAGGATGGCGCCAAGGCAGTAGCGATGCTGCGCGTCCGCGCCGTGATAGATCTCAAGCCATCCGTCCTGCGTTCGAATCGGCGATGCGCCCGCCCCGACGCGCACGCTGTCCCACATGCCTTCGCGCGTATGCAGGATGCGTGCCCCAGTGGAGGAGGTCCGGCGAAGAGGCGATCCAGATGAAATTGCCGCCGGGTCCGCTCCCCGAGGGCCGGTGCAGGCAATAATACTTGCCGTCGATGCGCTCCTCGAAGAGCGCGCAATCCTTGTTGGTCGGCGGCAGGATCATACCGCGACGATCGAAGGTTCGCCAATCGCGCGTCTGCATCAAGCCGACGCCTACGCCGTTGGCCGACACCTGCGTATACGTGAGGTGATACGTATCCCCGATCAAGCTCACCCGGCAATCCTCGATGCCATAGGTCTCGAGCGGGCCTTCGCCCAGGATAGAAGCCTGGACATCATCGGGCTCGTCAAAATGGATGCCATCATCGCTGCATAACAGCCGAAGATGGGAATAGGTCGAGAGATACGTCGTCCCGTTATACCCGACCAGGCGAGGGTCCGACAGGCGAACATTCGGGTCCTCCCTGTCAAACTCGATGATACGCATGTGACCGTCTTCCTGCCGCACCGGGAAAGACACCTTGCCTGTCACCTGTTCGGGTCGCTCGGCGACGCGAACGGCAAGCCAGGTCTTTCCCTGGAAGATAAATACGCCGGGATTGAGTACGCACTCTACGATCCAGCCCGGCCGGCTGGGGCGGATGTCCTGTGTCCGCAGGATCGGGTTGTTCTCAAAACGTGTGACCATGAGTATTCGACACGGTTAACGTCCAGGTGATCGAGGGAAAAATGCGAAGGCGCCTCGGGTGCCGCATACGCAGCGCGCCGGGGCCGGCCGGACCGTCCGAGGGACCCCGGACGGCCGGCCGAACTCAGCTCCTAAGCGCCTTCGCGCATCAAATACCTATTGCTTGTTGAACTGCACGGAGCCCAGGCTCCTGCCGTTCATGACGAAATTCAATGAATACATACCCGCGGGATACTTGCCGACGCGGAGGGTAAACTGCCCGGCGGCGACTGCTCCTTCGTCGAGCCGGATGGCATCCAGCTGGCGGCCCCGGACATCAAAGACCCGGAGCAGCAGCGGCGCATCGGCCGGGATGCTGTGGCGCACGGTCAGCTCATCCGTCGTCGGATTCGGGAAGACCTTCTCGACATGGATATCGACGACCGAGGGTTCGTCAACAGCGGTGGCCAGCGTACCGTCCTGGTAAAGCTTCAGCGCCTCCTCTTCGGTGACCGCCCGGTTGTAGATCTTCACGTTGTCGAGCGCCCCGGTGAAGTACTGCTTGCCTTCGATCGGGTTGTTGCCGAAACACAGCGGCCGGTTGGTGCTGTTGAGCGTACCATTCGCGGGCTTGGTATTGACCAATACGCCATCCTTGTAGATGATGTCGTTGGTGCCGTCGTGGACCATCGTGACATACGACCACAGGCCCACCACCAGCTCATTGCCGTCACCGCTGTCCATGTCGGAGATGAAGTTGGGGAACTGCTGGTTCTTGCTGTTGGTCGTCCAGACGATCTTGCGGTGTTGGGGAAGCGAGATCTTCCACCGCTGGTCCCAGTGTCCGAAATCCATCACGTAGGCTTCCGCTTCGGCCACGTTGATGCCGTCGACGCGAATCCAGAAACTGACCGTCGTGTAATCGGAGAGCAGTTGTACGGCGTTCGGGGCGAGGACGGAATCCTGTTCGCCGTCAAACTTGATCGCCATCCCGCCGCCATTGGCATGTGTGGCTGTCTCGAAGACCGGGTTGCCACCGATCGCGCCGTGGTTGGCATACGGCGTCGCATCATTGGCGTCACCGTCAAAGGGATAATGCGCGACGAGGCCCGGCTCACCCGTATCCAGGGGCTCGGTCGTCTCAATCGTCACTTCGGCCAGGCCGGAGCGATTGCCCGCAAGGTCAAACGCGGCCACTTCGAAGCTGTAAAGCGTTTGCGGTTCGAGGCCGGTCACCAGGACGGAGAGTATGTTCCCCGGCAGCGAATCGAAATAACTGCCGTCCACCCAGACGATGTATCCGTCGACCTTGGTGTCATCGGTCGACGCTTCCCAGCTCAGCAGCACGGAATTGAAGCTCGCCTGGCCGGAGAGATTGCCCGGAACGGTCGGCGGCGTGGTGTCGGGCGTTTCATCCGGACCGGTGGTCACCGACAAGGTGGTCGCGATAGACTCGTTGCCTTCCGCATCGACCGCCGTCACGCCGAACACGTAGTCGGTCAGCGGGGCAAGCTGTGGGAAATACGCATTTGTCTCCGTCGTCGTGGCGGCCAGCGCATCATCCAGGTACACATTGTACGCGACGACCCCAACGTTGTCCGTCGCCGGCTGCCAGTGGAGATTCACGTTGTTGAACGTAACGTCAGCCGCCAGGTTGAGCGGGGCGCAGGGACGTTCCGTATCGCTGCCCGGTGTGTAGGTCGATTGTGCCGCGTAAAGGTCGGCGACGCGGGCGTCGTCAAGGGCGACATTGTACAACTGGATCTCATCCATGTCGCCATCAAACCAGTTGCCCCCGTCGATCGGGTTGAAGCCGATGCCCAGCGGGTAGGTTGTCGCATCGAGATCGCCGATCACTTCCTTGGACGCGACGCGGACGCCGTTGATGTAGATCCTGTCTTCGACGCCGTCGTGCACCATCACGAGGTGCGTCCACGCGCCAATCTGCAGTTCGTTGCCGTCGCCCGAATCCATGTCGGAAATGCCGTTGGCGTGGTTGGTCGTCCAGACCGGCTTGCCGTGCGGGGGTAGGGAAATTTTCCACCGCTCCTGCCAGCCGCCGAGCGACAACAGGAATACCTCGCCGTTACCAGGCAACGTCCGCGGACGAACCCAGAAACTGACTGACGTGACGGGCGAATTGTGCTGCGGGGAATTGGGCGCGGTCATCTCCCGGGCGCCATCGAAGGTCGCGGCCTTGTTGGATTTGCCGAAACGGTCGCGCGTGAGCAGCGTGGAAGACGCGTGGTTGTTGTAAGCGGAAACATCGCGCGTATTGCCATCAAACGGATAATACGCCACGAGTTCGTCGGTCACGACCGGCTCGGTGCTTTGCGCGGCATACAGGTCGGCAATTTCCTGTGCCGACAGTGCGACGTCATAGATCTGGATATCATCGAGCGCGCCGTCGAAGAAGCTGCCGTTGTCGATCGGATCGTAGCCGATGCCCAGCGGATATTTCGTCTTGTCCAGGGCGCCGGCCACATCCTTGCCATTGACTTCGACGCCGTTGAAATAGATGATGTCCCGCGTACCGTCATGCACCATGACGACGTGCGTCCATTCGGCCAGGGGCAGCGGTGTGCCGGAATCCATGTCGGAACAGCATGCGCCGTTCGCATGCGTCGTGAAGACAGGTTTCCCGTGGGACGGCAGCGAGATCTTCCAGCGCTCTTGCCAGCCGCCGTTGGACAACAAGAAAGCTTCGCCCGTGCCGGGGAAACTGGTGGGCCGCACCCAGAAACTGATCGTCGTGTAGTCGGACTGGAGCGCCGAAGAATTATCAGCCGTGGCGGCGCCGCCGAGGGCGTTATTGCCCCAGCCAAAGCGGTTGGCCACGCCCGCAGCCCCGTCGGCCAGGCGGGCATCGTTGCCGAGCTGCGAGTCATCGTCGCCGTTGCTGTTCAACCCATAGGAAGCGACAAGACTGGACGGCGTGCCCGGGAACGCCGACTGCGCGGCATACAGCGCGGCGATATCGTCGGCCGATGCGGCGTAGTTGTAGATCTCGAGGTCGTCGATCGCGCCGTCAAACCAGCCGCCGCCGTCGATCGGGTTGTACCCGATGCCGAGGGGGTAGTTGGTCGGATCGAGATCGCCGCTCACCGACTTCGTACTCACGGCGACGCCGTTGAAGTAGATGATGTCGTTTGTCCCGTCATGGACCATCGCCACGTGCGTCCATTCGCCAAGTGGCAAGGGTGTACCGGAATCCATGTCGCTGCAGCATGCGCCGCCGGAATGAGTCGTAAAGACCGGCTTGCCGTGCGACGGCAACGAGATCTTCCACCGCTCCTGCCAGCCGCCATGGGACAGGATGAACACTTCACCGCTGCCCGGGAAGCTGTTTGGCTTGACCCAGAAGCCGATCGTCGTATGCCCGGAATTCAGCTGTGCGCTATTGGCTGCCTGCATTTCTGAAGTTGCTCCGTCCAACACGAGCGCGCTGCGGCCGAAACCGAACCGGTCCGTACCATATGCGACATTGCGGCCATTGGCGTGATTGGCGAAGTCGCTCGCATCGGCGGAATTGCCGGAAAACGAATACGCGGCCACGCGACCCTCCGCGACAACGGGAGCGACGCTTTGCTGGGCATAGAGGCCTGCCACACCGGCATCGTCAAGCGCCACGTCAAACAGCATCACATCGTCGATCGCGCCGTTGAAAAAGTTGGCCTTGTCGATCGGATCGTATCCGATCCCCAGTGAATAGAACGTGGCATCGAGATCCCCCGGTGCGCTCTTGCTGTTGACCCGCACACCGTCGAAATAGATGATATCCTCGGTGCCGTCATGCACCATCACGACGTGCGTCCATACCCCCAGCGAGAGCGGCGTACCGGAATCCAGATCGCTGCAGCACGCGCCGCCGGAATGCGTCGTGAAGACCGGCTTGCCGTGCGACGGCAGCGAGATCTTCCACCGCTCCTGCCAGCCGCCGAACGACAGCAGGAAAGCTTCGCCCTGGCCGGGGAAAGCAGTGGGGTTGACCCAGAAACTGATGGTGGCCTGCGGGGAATTGAGCTGGTCCGCCGCGTTGGCCGTTACGGCGTCCTGCACCCCGTCAAACGACATGGCGCTGTTCGCCCAGCCGAACCGGTCCGACACCAGCGTCGCCCCGTTGACGGCGGCATGGTTGGCGAAGGCGGAACCGTCCTTTGCACTGCCCGAGAAGCTGTAGTCGGCCACGGGATCCTGGGCGAAGAGCCCAAGGGCGAGGAACCAACAACAGACCAGGCTGAGAAGCGATGGTAAATGCTGTTTCATGTTTTATGATTTAGATTGATAAAATAATGTTGCTTGCCTACATTTTCACCAGCCGTCCGGCCAGTACAGCCTTCCCGCCGACACCGGTCACATGGTAGCGACCTGCCGGAAGACCGGTGACATCGATGATCGATTCCGTCGCCCCGCCCATGTTTACTTGCCGGACGACTTTGCCCGACATGTCCGTGATCCGGATCACGTCGAGCCCGACAGGTGACGTCACACGAACATCGGCACTCGCCGGATTTGGATAGATGTTGAGCGTCAACGCCCCTGCCTGAGGCCCACCGTAGAGTGACGTGACTTCGTCGCGATACAGGATATCCACCGTCTCCGGTGTGAGTACCCCATGCCAGATCCGGACATCGTCGATGACGCCGTTGAAATTGAATCCTGTCTCCCCCGGCAGCATCTGTCCCATCAGCAGCGGTGCGCTCGTGGTCCTGATGGAGCCGGTGAGCGTCCGGTAGCTGTGCAGTTCGCCATTTATGTAGAGGGCCATGAGTCCGTCGCCATAGGTGACCACGACATGATAAAAGGAATCGAGGGCCAGTGGAACGAGTGCATCGAGATCGCCTATGGCCGACAGCGTGTTGACCGTCCACCGCAACCTGCGGTCTGGCGTGACGGAAACCTTCCACCGATTCTGCCAGCTTCCGTGCGATACGACAAACGACTCCCTGTCGGGCAATTCACGGGCGTCGAACCAGCACGCCACCGAAATGGCATCCTGCACATTGAGCAAGGGGCTGTTGGCCACCGCGATGTTATTCGACGCCCCGTTAAACGAATAGGCCTGCGCCGGGTTGCCAAAGCGATCGGCGGTGAGCTGCGCGCCGGAGGGCACGCCATGCAGGGCGTTGCCGCTGATATCTTCCGCGTTTCCGGTAAACGGATAATGGGCAATAATCTCTGCCTCATCGCTATCGAAGACATGGACAAGGAGGGCTCGCTGCAACTGGCCAGAGAGTCCGCCCTCGTCGGTCGCGGTGACGGTTACCCCGTAAATGCCCTCTGCCCCCGGCGCCGTCCATTCGACCGTTTCGCCGGATCCGGTGATGAATCCCCCGGACACAACCCAGGTATAGGAGAGCATATCATTGTCCGGATCCGTGGCGATGCCGGTCAGTGTGATGGTTCCGCCAGGTACGGTGTAGGGCACATCCCTGGCGATATCATGGACCTGCGGTGCGTCGTTGATCTCCGCCACGACCCGGATGATGACCCTGGCGGTATCCGCATTGCCGTCGGGGTCGCTGACCATACACGTCACTTCATGCTCGCCCGGCGCAGCGGGCGCCGTGAAGGCAACTTGATCCCCTTCGCCTTCGAGCGTACCTCCCGCGGCAGACCATGTATAGGTCAATGTCCCGGAATCGGCATCCGATGCCGTGACGATGACCTGTGTCGATCCGTTGACCTCGATCGGGTTCTCAAGCGCCGCGAGGCCCTTGATGCGCGGTGCTGCGGTATAAGGTTGGGCGGACTGGCGGTAATCGACGACCACGCCGTTGACAAGCATCCTGTTGCGGTCATAGGTGATCGTCCCGCCGGCCGGACAAAGGGTCACCAGCATGGCCTGGCCCGCCGGAATGGATAAGGCCACGATCCCCGTGACATCCTGGTGAATGAATGTGCCGGTCAGGGCATCATAAACGTCAACGGGTGTGCTGCCGGTATGCAGTTGCACCGAACGGGGACTTGCATATGAATTGTAATACAGATAGGTCGGA
>CAYMLN010000112.1:0-7101 GCA_964391045.1 uncultured Saprospiraceae bacterium | reverse complement strand
TGCTGTCGCAACTCTTCGGCGACCGGCTCCTTGTCGCGAATGCCACCGGGTGCTCGTCGATCTACGGCGGCAACCAGCCCACGACGCCCTGGACCACCAATGCGGCCGGCAAGGGACCGGCATGGTCTAACTCGCTCTTTGAAGACAACGCTGAATTCGGGCTCGGCATGCGGCTCGCCGTCGACCAGCAGACGAACATGGCCCGCGAACGCCTCACCGCTATGGCGGACAAGGTCGGACGCGACCTGGCCGAAGACATCCTGGAGGCGCCGCAATCACTCGAATCGGAGATCGTGCGCCAGCGCGAACGCATCGGCCTGCTCAAATCGAGATTGCTGAAGCTCGGCACGCCCGAGGCCGACGACCTGCTCTCCGTTTGCGACAGCCTTGTGCGTCGCAGTGTGTGGCTGGTCGGCGGTGACGGTTGGGCGTATGACATCGGATCCGGTGGTCTCGACCATGCGATCGCCAGCGGCAAGAACGTCAACATCCTTGTCCTCGATACGGAGGTCTACTCCAATACCGGCGGACAGATGTCGAAGGCCACGCCTACTGCGGCCACGGCCAAGTTTGCCGCTGCCGGCAAGCGCGTCGGGAAGAAGGACATCGCCATGCAAGCCATCTCTTACGGCAACGTCTATGTCGCACAGATCGCGATGGGCGCGAATCCGCAACAGACCCTGCTCGCCCTGCGCGAGGCGGAGGCGTATCCGGGTCCGTCGCTCGTGCTGGCCTATAGCCATTGCATCGCGCACGGCATCGACATGGAGAAGGGACTTGACCAGCAAAAGATGGCGACGGCCTCAGGCTACTGGCCGCTATTGCGATACAACCCTGAGCTGCGAAAGATCGGACGCAATCCATTCGTCCTGGATTCGCCGCGGCCGACGATTCCGCTTCGGGACTACGCGTATAACGAGCGCCGATACAGCGATCTCGTCCGGTCCCATCCCGAGGAGGCCGAACAGCTCATGCAGCTTTCGCAGGAGATCGTCGATCTCCGCTGGAAATCGTATGAATCGATGGCAGGCTGGGAAGCCGGCGCGTTCACGCCGGTCATCTGAGCAGGCTCACATACAAACAGGAGGAATGATCTTACCGGTCATTCCTCTTGTTGTTTCTTCTTCTTTCCCTTGAAGATGTCGGCAAATCTGTCGTATTCCCGGCGGTATGCGAGACCGACGCCCACCTTGTTCTTGCGGCCTTCGACGGTGAGCGTATTCTGGTTGTACGCGCGGATCTTGAGCCGGCGGTCGGCCGTGAGTTGGTACTCGAACGTCACGTCGCCCGCGAAATATTGGTTGGCCTCGACGAGCGTGGCGCCGGTCACGTAGTTGCCGCCCACGTTGACCGTGAGGCGGTCGTTGAAGAACTGCATCGGCAAATTGACCTCCACTTCCGTATCGTAGGGATCGTTGAGCGTGCCGGTGGAGCTGACGCCGCCGCTGCCGCCGGTCTGCGTGATCGGGAGATCGACGCCGACCTGAAAGTCGATGCCGGACAGCACGGTGCCTTCGGGAATCAGGTCGCCCAGCAATCCGCCCAGGTACGCCGACAAGGTCGCGGAGATCAGCTCGGACACGGTGTTATCGATCCCGGCGGACAGGATGCTCGAGCTTCCCGTCGATGATGACGGCAAGAACGACCGTGTGATGAGCAGGCCCACGACCTGTTCGAGCATGGCATTCTCGTTGGCCTTCAGCGTGGAGATCTTCGCATCGGTGTAGGCCTTGAGCTCGCCGATCAGGTCGGGGAGCCCGATGTCGAATTCGATATTGGGCTGGAGCAACTTGCCGGTCAGGATCATCGTGAGGTCGACCGGCGTGCGGTCGCGCGCGAGGGACTGGATCTCCTGGTTCGGGTTGCCGGCGAGGAATTCCTCGATGAGCGGCGCCGGCGCGGCGCGCAGGTCCTTGTACTTCGCCTGGATATTGATGTTGGCATTGTAGGGATCGCCGTCCCACTGGATCAATCCGCCGTTGAGCAATTCAAACGGCTTGCGCACGACCCGGAAATTGGTGAAGAGATAATCCCCCCGCTCGATCTGGTAGCTGCCGTACATCGAGAAGTTGCCCGCGCGGTTCATCGACATGTTGAGGTTGCCCTGGCCCACGCCGCGCAGGATCTCGCCGGTGTTCTCGTCGAAGATGATCTCCACCACGGCGTCCGGCGTGATCGTGAGGTTCATCGTCAGGTTGATGCCGCCGAGGGAAATGTTCGTCGGTGCAACCACGGGCAACTGGCCGTTCTCGAGGAACACCACAAAATCACCGTCGGTGCTGGACGCGCCGCCCTTCAGGGGAATGGATATATGCGTGCCCTTGGCGGTCGTCGACTGGATCTGCA
The DNA here is from genome assembly GCA_964391045.1 of uncultured Saprospiraceae bacterium. Classification (GTDB taxonomy): domain Bacteria; phylum Bacteroidota; class Bacteroidia; order Chitinophagales; family Saprospiraceae; genus Opimibacter. The sequence continues at coordinate 4,755 of CAYMLN010000112.1, read as the reverse complement.
TGTAGGGATTGGCGACGGTCCCGGTGAAGCGCGCATAGACAGAGCCGATCCCTTTCCCATAAAAGATATTGTTCTGCTCGGACGTCACGTCCAGCCCGATGATGCGATCCGACGTGAGTGTCGCGTTGAGCCCGAGGTCGCGGAGATACCGGTGCGTCAGGCCGCCCTCTACGGTGGCGGTGTTCCCCATGACATCGTAGATCTTGACGCCCGAGAGATCGATCGCGGATTCCGTGATCCGGAATGCCTGGTCATGGAACGAGTATGCCGCACCCAGGTAATCGATGGTCGTGCTGCCGTTGTAGACCCGCCCCGCGCCATTGGGCACGAGCTGGTTCGTCTTGCCCTTCAGGCTAAGCGTCATGTCGACCGAGCCTTCCGTATCGCGGATATTGCTCCCGATCAGGAACTCGAGGAAGTCGAGCGGAAAATCGGCCGTGATGAGGTCGAGCCGCAGGTAGTTCTGCTTGTGCTTGGGGACGGACTTGATGGGCGGCAGGTAGGCGCCGCGGCCCGTGAGGATCGTTTCCCTGGACCGCATGGAGACATCGATCCGGACGGAGTCCTGGGGATCCTTCATGTCCGCCACGACGCGCCACTGACCGTACGGGTGGTTGTTGACCGTCAGGGCCGGCACCTGCAGCACGCAGGCGAGCTGGCCGATGTTGTACAAGTCGTCGACCTCGAGGTCGAGCGAATACTCGCCGCCGAATTCGAATTTGTCGTTGATCCACAACTCGTTGAGGTAACTGATGTCGAATCCTGTGATCTGCGCGACGAGGCCGCGGTTGTTGATATCGTCGATCGCGATGCGCTGGTTGGGCGACACGAGTTCGAAATTCTCGAGACTGAAATGATCCTTACTGATCTCCACGCGGTTACCGGTCGGGACCGCCCAGCGCTGGCCGAGCATGACGAGTTGACGGGGATTGATCGCGATGCTCCAGGCGGACTTGTCCGGATCGGCGATGATGTCCAGGTCGAGCTTGTCCACGATGTCGGCCAGGTGATCCGTGCGCACGTTCATCTCGATCCGCTCATCCGTGAGTTTTCCCTCCATCTGCACTTCCTCGAAGAAGAAATTCTCGCGGATGTCCGCCGCGATGAAATCCATCGCCGCGTGCAGCGAACCCTGGCGTTCGTCAAAGTCGATCGACGTGCCGTACACGTTGACCCCCCGGGCGTGGATCTCCGGCAGCTCGACGTATCCGGTCGCCAGGCCTTCACCCAGTTTCAGCATGCCGCTGGTTCGGCTTTCCTGGAGATTGATATCCGTCAATCCGAACCAATCGAGCCAGTTCCGGCTGTCATGCACATGCACGTTCCAGGCCAGCGAGTCCGTCGGCGGGATGAAGACCCGTGCGGTGTCCGGTGTGGCATTGACAACGGAAGGATAGTAAGTCACCAGGTGCTGCCTGATCCCGGGCACAAGGAGCGACGGTTGAAAACGGCCCTGTACGGCGGCGGTGACCAGGTCGCAGTCGAGCGCGTACGCGCGCATGCCGGTCAGTGTGTCCACGGTGGCGTTCACGTGAAGCGAGTCCAGCAGGTAGGTGCTGTCGCCGCGGGTCAGCCGGATCCTGTCGCCGTCGATGCGGCCCTGGATGCGATCGGGACCGCCGGCGAGCATGTCGATATCGAAGATGCCGTGCACCGTGATGGGCATGCGGGTGAAGCCGAGCTCCCACAGCCGAATGGTTTCAACGCGGGAAATGAGATCCAGTCTCGGTTGAGGACCATTGAGATCGGCGAGCCCCTCGAGATGGACTTCCAGGTTCGGATCGAGGACGTGAACCGTCCCGTTGAACGCCTTTCCATTGAGTTCGCCGTCGACGCGGGCATTGTGATAGGTATAGCCGTTGTATATGATCGAGGCGACCTCACCCGTGAGGTCGGCATACATATCCTTCGTCCCGATGCCTGTCGCCTCGATCACGCGGCCGGCGAAATTGACCTTGCCGAGCTTCGGCACATCGAGCATTTTGCCGAGGTCGAAATCCTGCAGCCCGAGCCGGCCGGAAAACGAACCGCCGTCGAGGGCTTCGAGGGACTGCATGGTCAGGTCGAGGTCGACGCCGCCGAGCTGGGTCGTGAAGAGCCCGGACGCCATGAAATCATCGGGCCGGCCGTCGAAGATGCCTGTGAAGCGAACGCGGCCGAGCGTGCCGACGAAATCGGGCAGTCGCACCCCGGGCAGGATGTCGCGCAATGCGCCGGCCTCTACCGTCGATTCTGCAAGGTCGAAGCGCAGTTGCTGCTGCCCGGAGATAAACATGTCCTTCGATCGGAATCCGCCGCGCAGGGCGACGCCACCCAGGCCGGCTTCCAGGTCGCCGATCCGGAAATCGTTGAGGATGCCTGACGCATCCCCGGCCAGGGACAAGGTCCGGTCCTTGTTGTGATAAAGGAATGTATTGGCCTGCAGGGCCGGCGCGATGACCAGCAGGTCGGAGAGGGCCAGCCGGATATTCGCATTCGGAACCTCGAGACCTACCCGTTTTGAGAAATAGGCGAAGTCATTGTACTTCGCATAATCCATGCGAACCGAATTGCTGATCAGCGTTCCGGGTGTGCGCACAACGAGATTCTCGATGGCCAGGCCATCCGAAGCGACGCGCCCACGGCGGGCGGACATTTCCTCGATCTCGAAGCCATTGGCATGGCGGATATGGAAGCGCGGATTGACGCCCGCGAAATTCCAGCCGCGGATCACCAACGAGTCGATGTGCATGTCGACATCGTCGAGGTCGAGGTGTGCGAAGTCGAGACTTTGGGCCAGCTTGTGTGTAGCCACCGGTTGGGCCGGATCCGTGAGGGTGAATTTGCCGTTGGACAGCCGCCACAAGGCGATGTCGAAGGCCCACGACGTCGTGTCCGCCTCGGTCGCCGTGGTATCGGGCAGATCGGCCGGCTGCCGGATGATGACGCTGATCATCGGGTCGTCGACATCGACTTCCTCCAGGTCGAGATACTTGCCCGTGATGTCGAGCTTATTGAAGATCACGTCCGCGCGCGGCAACTGGAAATCGAGCCAGGTCCCGGCCGGTTCGTCATTGATCAGCACATGCAGGTTATTGGCCTGGATGGACCGGAGGTCGAGGACAAATGGCGGCTTGGTCCGATCGGCGGGCGGAAGGAGGCGGCCGAGTGCGACATCCAGGTTGTTGAGGGTTTCCCCCGGCAGTCGGTGGATCTGGAGATATCCGTCCGTCACGCTGAGTTGGGTGATGCGCAGCCGGCGTTTGGCGACATCCCAGATGCGGCGATAATCGACTGCCAGGTGCCGGGCGCTGATGAGCGTGTCCTCCGGGTGACCGGGAGAGCCGATGTAGACGTCATGAAGCGTGAGATCCGACACCGGATGTAGCGTGAATGACCCGATCTCCACCCGTGTCTCGAGGATCTCCGTCATCGTGGCGGTCAGCTTGCCGACGACCAGGCGTTGGACAGGCGGCAGGTGGATGACCAGGATGAGCAGGAAAAACAAGCCGATGAGCACGGACAGCGTGCGCCCCACCCGACGGAAAAACCGTCCTCTGCGGATGTCGGGTACGGGTTCGCCGGCGTGTGTCTCCATGGGTCTTTACGTATAACGCTCAGGAGGTGTAAAGGGGTGCCTGTCCGGGAAAACTTTGCGCATGGCGTGCGGCCATCAGATCGCGATAAACAGCGATCGCATCGGCGGCCGGGCGCACATCGTGGACGCGCAGGACGGACGCCCCGTTGAGCAGCGCCGCCATGTGGAGGGCCGTTGTCGCATCCAATGTACCGGCAGCATCCCGGCCGACGGTCCGCTGCAGGGTCGATTTCCGGCTCACGCCCACCAGCACCGGACATCCCGTAAGCCGGAACGTGGCCAGACGGTCGATCAGCCGGTAATTCTGCGCGGGCGTCTTGGCGAAACCAAAGCCCGGGTCGACGAGGACCTCGTGGATGCCGGCGGCGGACAGCGCGCGAATTTTACTTACAAAATACTTTAACACATCGCCGACAACATCTTCATAATCTGTCATTTGATTCATCGTTGACGGCGTTCCACGCATGTGCATGAGCACGTACGCGGCCTGGGCCCGGGCGACCGTCGCCGGCATGTCCGGATCGCGGCCGAAGCCGGAGATATCATTGATCATGCGGGCGCCGGCGGCGAGGGCTTCCCGGGCGACACCTGCGCGGTAGGTGTCTACGGCCACGACGATTTCAGGAAAAGCCTCAGCAATGGCGGTCACAACCGGGAGCACGCGATCCTGTTCTTCCGCCTCGGAAATCTCCTGTGCGCCCGGCCGGGTCGACATCCCGCCCACATCGAGGATCGAGGCGCCGTCCCGGACCATCCGGCCCGCCGTGTCGACGATCGAGGCGACCTCGCCGGTCATTCGGCTCGCCGCGTAAAAGGAGTCCGGCGTGATGTTGAGAATGCCCATGACCACAGGACCCGAAAGATCTATGACGAGATCCCGGCATCGCAAGGTGGTGGGCACTCCGTCTCTTAACATTTCCTTAAAGCCGGTTTGAAATTCGTTTAGCGTACTTTGCGACAAATTTAATCCATTGACCAGGACTCGTCTCGCCCGCTACGCAGCGACCTTAATGCTGCTCGGATCCACCGCCTTTGCCATCAACATCGCGAAGAACCTGAAGGGCGAAACGGACGCCGGGGCTGCCGGCGCCCCGGGAGAGACCTGCGAGACCTACCATCACTGGGACCTGGGCATCTTCAACTTGGAGACGATCACCCTCCAGCCCAACGACATGCTC
>CAYMLN010000111.1:0-7103 GCA_964391045.1 uncultured Saprospiraceae bacterium | reverse complement strand
CCGTGGCCAGGGCGATGCCTTTGTTCATCGCATCGTAGATCCCTTCATCCGGCTCCGAGACCACGCGTGCCAAATGCGCAAACGAACGCACGATGGCCAGTGTCTCGTCCGTCGACCCGCCGTCGACGATGATGTGCTCGATCGCCGGATGGTCCTGGATGCGCACCGACTCCAGCGTGTCCCGGAGCGTGCGGGCGCTGTTGAAGGTGGGGGTGATGATGGTAACGCGCGTCATTCCGTTGAAGCGCTTGACGCGTCGGTGGCCGCCGCGATGACACGTGCGCGTTTCGGCAAGGCCGGGTTTCCCTGGTAGATCATATACGCGTCCAGATCCCGCGTGGCGACGGACCCGACGGCGAGCACGGCATGCGATCGGGCCGTGACGCCGGGACATACGGTCGCCCGTGCGCCGATCCAAACGCCGTCCTCCAACACGATAGGACCGACCTTCAAGGAAAAGGAGGATGTGGAATAATCGTGATTGCCTGTGAGGAGCATGGCGCCCTGTGAAATGCATACATGCGATCCGATCTTCACGTCGGCCAGGTTGTCGATCCAGGCGTGCTCCCCGATCCACGCATGATCACCGATGACGAGACGCCATGGATACTTCACGCTCACAGATGGCTTGATAACGACGCCATGCCCGATGCGCGCACCGAAGAGGCGGAGCAAGGCAATCTTGAATCCGGAGGAAAGATTCCACCCACTTTTGAGGAATATGGCGTTGACGACCGCCCAGAGGATGATTTTCACGCGAGAAGCACCCGGACGATGATCGTTCTTATCATATGTATCGAGCCGAGTCTTCATGCCGTACCTTGATTGTCTCGTTTCGCCGGACCCGGCTTTCGGGGTTGTCGCTCGGGATGTATGAAAAGCAGGTTGCAGAAGTCCGGTATGTCATCAGGCCCGTGCACTTCCAGTCCGGGTGCATGGTCCGGTAATGCCTGAAAACCTGCTCGGCTGAAAACGTCGAAAACGGATTTCCGGGTTTCCTTACGCACCTCCACGAAATAAACACAAGCGGGATGCAACAGGGAAGAATCGGTGAAGATGAGGTCCTCGGCGCCTTCCACATCCACCTTGACAACCTCAGGTTGCCCGTACATCCGCAACAGTTCCCGATAGGTCCGGATTTCCACGTCGATAGCTTCAGTCCGCCCGGTTGGCAGGGCATAATTTCCGACGAGGGTTCCCGAACGTCCTCCGGTGACAGCATCCCGATGAAAAACGGCCTTGCCGGTCTTGTCTGCGATCGCCCAGGGGAGGATGTCCACATGGCGGCAACGATTCTTCCTGATGTTGAAATGCAGGAAAGCGAGGTTCTCGGGATCCGGTTCGACACAGACTACACGGCCCTTCGGTCCGGTACGCTCAGCAAACCAAAGACTGAGTTGGCCGATATTGCTTCCGATCTCGAAGACCAGGCAGCCCGGTACGACATAATCCGCCAGCATGTCTCGGGTTTCCTGCTCATATCGGACCGACCGCTGCCCAAAGAATCCCAGATGCTGGCCCTGGTCATAATACAAGGTCATGCTTGTGCCGGAAAGCGGCTTCCCCGTGATGTGTCCATCGAGCCATCGCCTCAACCAAGGTGCAAGCGCGGCATAGGCCAGCCTGGACAAAGCACCTTTCATCCGACAGATTCGGTTTTCTCTCGATCGGCCCACAGCAGTTCATACCGTTCGGACAGGACTTGACGGATGGGCAGGTTATCCCTTCGGGCGATCCACTTAACCTGGAGGATCTTGGCATCGACAAGGAAACGGTACCAAAAACCTTGCAGGACATGCCATACGAGGCCAGGACGGCCGTCGAGAAATCCCAGCCGGATCACATACCTGAAATTAAAATAGATGAACACGCGGAACAGGAGCGGCATTCGGTCATAGAGGTTATGCTTGTACCACCGCTTCGCCTCGACCTGGTTCGAACCGAACCGATGGTTCTCCTGTTCAGCCAGGAATCCATGCTTGCGCCCAAGCCACTCTGCGGCCTCGCGCGTGGCGTACCGATTATGTTTTTCCGTCCACCAGGTCAGGTGGTTCAAGTTCTCGTCGACAATGTCGTGCCTGAACTCCATACTCTGTCCCTCCAGCAGATAGAGGTGCTCATCCATAAGGCGTTGTTCAACACTGGCCTTGCCGCTTCGCCACATCCGGAGCAAGCGCACGGGGTAATACCCGCCATGACGGATCCACCGGCCCATGAAATGAACGCGGCGCTTCAGCACGATGCCGCAGATATCTTCGGATAATCCAGATAACCGGGCCTGGATCTCATCGGCCAATTCAGGCATGACGTACTCGTCCGCGTCAAGGCGCATGACCCATGTCGTGTCAATCCCGGCGTTGTCCATCGCCCATTGCAACTGGTCGGCCTGGTGCACAAACGTCCGCTGGAGGACGCGGGCCCCACATTCCCGGGCAATCGCGCAGGTGTCATCCGTGGAATAGGAATCCACGATGATGATCGCCGCGGCAAAGGGGCGCACGCTTTCGATGGCCCGCCGGATGTGCACGGACTCATTGTACGTGAGGATGACGACCGATATGCCCTCTCGTGTGGTCACGTTACAGAGAGATGTTCATTGTACATATCAATATACCGCTTCGCCAACTCAGCCGGATTGAAATCCCGGATGACGCATTGCGGTCCTTCGCGGCGGATTCGCGCCCGCTCCACAGCCTGATCCATGATATACAGGATCGCCTCACGCCAGCTGGCTTCATCGGGATCGGCGACCCACCCCAAACGATTTGCTGTCACCCAGTCGGCGATGCCGACCTGTCCGGACAGCAGTACCGGGGTGCCCTGTGACAGCGCCTCTATGACCACGTTGCCATAGTTCTCATTATGCGAGGGTAATGCGACCAGGTCCGCCGCTGCATAGTGGCACCACTTCCCCTCCCCGTATACAGGTCCCTGCCATGATATACGGGGATCGTACGCACATGTGCCTTTCAGGGTTTCTACATACTCCGGCTCGCCCTCTCCGACGATATGCAAACGCCAGGGGATGGAATCGAGTCCGCGCAATACGTTAAGGAGGAAGTCCACGCGCTTCTTTGGATCGATCCGGCCAAGGAACAGGATGCGGAGTTCATCGGTCGCCGGCTTCACATCCGCATCGGGCCGGGGCAGGTCAAGGATGTTGGGCAACACGCGAATCCGGGCTTTAGGGACGGCCTCGAGGACATCCAGACGTTCGAGCTCCGATGTGACGTGGATCAGGCTGCGTTTCAACAGCCACTTTCCGCCGAGCGTATGCAGTAGCCGCTTCCTGCCCTGTTTGCGATGTCGGAAGGTATAGGACGTAAGTGAGCCGCGTGGCGAAACCACGGGGCGCACGCCGCGCAACAAGCAGATCAATGTCGCCGGCATGGCGACAAGGTTCCACCAGGACTGGATATGGATAACATCGTATTGCCTAACGGAACGCCACAAGTCAAGGAGCAGTCGCGGTGTAAAGTGGCTGTGATCTCCCGTCAGTCGCCGGTACCGACGAACGTCCACGTCCCGGATAACTTCAGGCGGATCCAGCGCCTCGGGCAACTCCGTTGTCCCATTGGCTGTCGTCGTCATCACGTGCACACCGTGCCCCAACCGAGCCATCGCCTCACAAAGCGCGGCGACGGAGAAGATGGGACCGCCGTAGACGTAGGCGGGGATGTAAGAGGGGACGATGACGAGGATCTTCAATGGCTCGTACTTAGTTGTTCCCCGAGTTCCCTTCGCTGAAAAGAGGTAAAATCACTTGCGCTCGATCGACGTAATGAGGAAAGAACCCATCCTGCATTTATCCAGGAAAAATGCCGCCATATGCGGAGAACACATTCGCAGGAGCAGGCTCTTCAGGCGGCCTCCGGGAATGGGCAGTAAATCACCGACATTGCCCTGTGTTGCAAAACGGCTGATCCTGAACCGTGACCCCAATAACTTCGTCCACGAAGCCCTTGAATAGTACCGGGCGATGGCCCCATCCGTTTTCCGCTGGGTAATTTGGTGAATGCTCATCCCTTTAAAAAAGTACCCCTTGAATATGCCCATCAGTATCGCAGCGAAATAATAGCTCCACCAACTCCTGTAATAGACCATGATCACCGCCCTGCCACCTGGCCGGAGTACGCGGTGAATTTCATCCAGGATCTTGTCGGTGTTGGCGGAATGATGGATCACTCCCCATGACCAGACCATGTCGAACGAGGCATCTGGAAACTCCAAATGCTCTGCATCCATTTGCCGGATATCCGCTTGTATGGATCGAAGGGCCATTCTCCTGGACGTACTCGTTGACGCGTAAGCTGTCAGATCGATGCCGGTGTAAGACTTGCTCCTCTGCGCGATGATCTCGGCATGAGTACCATTGCCCACACCGATCTCCAGGACATCCTCATCTCGAAGGCGGTTGACGTCAAGCCACTGCTCGAAAGGCACTTCATCCCATGGCATGGCACGCCACGTGGCGGACAGAAATCGCCGGTCGATCTCACGATAAAATTCATCGGAGAACTCCGGATAGCCGATATCCGCATCCCAGTCATACCGCATGCTATGTTTTTCCCAATACGTCTTATTCGCCGCCTGCCAGGCACGAGCCTCATCAGGTCGAGTTGGAAGTTGCTCCGGCCTGGCAAAACCATCCTTCTCTGCTGATGGCTTGTTGAAATCGATCATTGTAATGGAGTCAGGTTAAAACGTGTCAACTAATCAACGTCGCTCTGCCGCGCCGAGCAACCGCGCACCCCAAAATCGGGGATGCCCGGAATCCGCCAACATCGCCGACCGACGACCCATCTCCTCGTGCGTTGCAGGGGACAGAGCGAAAAAGCGAACCAAAACCGAGCGAATGGCATCTTCGCTTCCAGCTGCAAACCGAAGTCCGTTGTATCCAGGGATTAGGAATTGCACACCACTATGCACAGCATCCGAGAGGAGCAAGGGTAATCCAGCCGCGGCAAACTCGTGCACCACCACCCCCCAAGGTTCATGCAGGCTTGGCAGGATGAAAGCACCTGCTGATGCGAGCCTGGAGATCATCTCCTCCGGTTGCAAAAATTCCTGGACCGCGATATTCGTCGTCGGCTTGAGGGCATTCTTCATGTACCCATTCCCGACGAGCAATAACGTCCATCCGTTCCGCTCCGCTTCAGTCAGGCTGTCGAACGCATTGTACAAAAGATCGACGCCCTTGATTGCCTCAAGGCGACCCGCAAAAACCAGTTGCCGACCCCTGCTCCGGTTCCGCAACCTGGCAAAGGCGTCTACATCCGCTGCATATAGTCCCATGAGAATGTTGTCCTTCGAATACCGCAACCGTCGCGCATACTCGTACTGGGCCGGACCGGCGACCCATAAATGCGTAAAGAAGGGATGGATGAGTCGATTTCGAAATGCACAGGCAGCACGTTGACGGAGGCTACCCGTCCATGGGTTGTCCAGTCCGCAGACAACGATGCAGTCATGTTCCCTTGCTTCGCGCGCCAGTCTCAAATACCCCTTATCACTCCAGCCGGCGACATAGAGGATGTCAGGCTTGAAATCCCGCAGCATGGACATCAATGCCGAATCGTCCAACGCCCCCCGATTGACATGCCTGATGCCGCCTAAAGATGCTCTGAAGGGCGCGGGTTCCGTGTTCGGCCGACTGACCACCATTACGTCGACATCATATAGATCACGCAGGGCACGTATGCTGTTGGCAAAATAGCCGGCAAGCTCCGTGCATAAAAAAAGGATCCTCATGCGTCTGCGATATCTGAATAAACCAATTCATAGGCTTCTCGCATAGCCTTTTCACTGTAGCGAGATGCGTTCTCAAGCCCGGCACGGATGAGGGCGTCGCGGTATTCCTCATTCTTCAGGACATGGTCGATCAGCTGTCTTAAGCCCATATGATCCAATGGATCATCGAGGTAGGCCGCACCATCAGCGGCTACCTCAGGAAGGGCGGCACATCGTGTCGTGATGACCGGTCGCCCGACAGCCTGCGCCTCGACCACCGGAAGGCCAAAACCTTCATGCAAGGAAACGAAAAGCACAAGGGTGGCCCGGACATATTGCGCATACACGGCCTGTTCATCAAGATCTACATAGCTCTCAAATGCGATCCCTGCCGCTATGAGTGCCGAGCGCTGCTCAGCAGATAACCGACCGATAATCACGAGGGTGCAAGCGTATCCCTCAAGTGCCTTGATCACCGTCGCCAGGTTCTTGTGCACCGCCGTGCCGACCTGAAGGAATACCGGATGCTGCCTACTCGGCGGAAGCGGCGCTGGCCGGAAAACAGGCGAGATCCCATTGTGAATAACGGAAATGGACTTGTCGTGCAGCCGTGGAAAGTGCGTGTAGATATCGGATCTCGTGAACGCCGACACCGTGATAGTGCGGCGCGCCCTCCGGACCGGCCACTCCACCCACAACTTCCCGAAGAGCCATTTCCGCCACCCTCGTAGCTCTTTGTATCGACCGATGTCATGAATGGTCAGGACTGTGCGATTCGCTGGCAGGAACAGGATCATGGGTTGGATGTCTCCGGTAACATGCCACACATCCGCGACTTGCCGCCTGAGGTTCCCCACATTTACCACTAATGACTTATGGCCTTGATAAACCCAGGCCTGATAACGCCACCGGCCATTGCGCGTAGCAAGGAATGGCAGGAACAGCGCCTCGATACTCGTGCCTGCGCGTGCCCGGCTCCGGAAGATGAGCAAGACCTGCTTCTTGGCGCCGCTCATATCCGCCATTTGAGCAACAAGCGGAATCCCCACCACACAACAGTATAGAAAATCAATCCCTTGACCAGCGTGTTGAGAAAGGTCAACAGGTCGGTCTCGAGAGCGATTCCCGCGAAGAAGAACAAAGGAACCCACAAGATCAGCGTCGGCCTTGTCCTTCCAAACCGGCGTATCCAATGGAGAATCAAGGCATTGAAAAACCCGTACAAGAACATATACAGGATTCCTCCCACGCGACCAAAGTTCACATAAGCCTCCCCGATCTGTCCGATGTTATAGCTGTAATCTCGCTTGAAACAATCCCCCAGGAACCGGCACGTCATGTCAATACCTCCCAACTGAGGCTTGTCAGGCCAA